>JBFYTT010000271.1:0-5035 GCA_041300425.1 Roseiflexaceae bacterium | reverse complement strand
CCGAGGCATTCCTGAAGGGCATGCCGGCCGGCTTCAAGTCGGTGTCGGATGCCATCGGGAGCGCCCGCATCGGTGACGTCTACAGCGCCAAAGTCCAACAGATCCTCGGCGAAGTCATCTCGCCCACGCTCGATCAGGTGTGGAACAACAAAATCACCCCCGAAGAAGCCGGCAAACAAATCGACGAGAAGGCCAACAAGATTCTCAACGAAGCGTAGTTGCCCCGCTCCACCCACGAATGATCGGCATTCGTGGGTGGTTTTTCTCTACACAACAAGGAGGCCACATGCAATCTGCCGTTCTGACGCGCACAACGCTCCGTTTGCCGCTCCATTCCATCGATATCTGGTTTGCCGACGGTGCCCTGCGCTTCGCTTCGACCCCGCATACCGTCGGGATGCCGTTGGCTGCGGGTACAGTGGCCTCCATCGCAATCGCGGGCACGCCCGTTGTGTGGCACAGCGCCCGCATCGGCGCCACGACCGCCGACGCATGCACCATCCTGCTCGCCAGCACGACGCTCCAGGCGACGGTGCGCATCGAGGGGTTCGCAGACCAACCGTTTGTGCGTACCTCTGCCCTGCTCACCAACACCGGCGGCCAGACCCAACGCATCACGGATTGTCACCTGCTCGACATCACGCTCAACCAGGCCCCGCTCTATTTGTTCCATGTCGACCAATTCAGCTGGAGCTATCGCACCGATTACTTCAGCCGGCACCAGAGCCAAATCTGGCCGGGTCGCACCCCCATCGAAGTCCGCATGGGCTCGTACCCGTCGCACTACAACGGTGCCACGAGTTGTGCCTGGTTTGCGCTCCGACCACCGCCGCATGATTACGATGATCTCCACGTCGCCTCTGGGCCGGGTATCGTCTGCGGCATCGAGTTCAACGGCAAGAGTCGCATCCACGCAGCAGCCAACGCCACCCAGACAACCATCACCAGCACCATCGACGCCTTGTGTCACGACCTGGTGCCGGCAGCAACATTCGAAATCCCGGCAGTCTTCTTCGGCCACTACGACGGTGATTGGGACGAGGCGGGCTACGTCACCCAACGCTTCGGCGAGGCGCACGTCCATCCCGCCTACCCCGACGATCGCTACCCGTGGGTGCAATACAACTCGTGGAAGTACGGCCAAGAAATAGACGAAGCACAACAACTCGCCGTCATCGATCGCTGTCACGATTTGGGCATCGAAGTGGTGGTCCTCGACCTCGGCTGGGCCAACACTATCGGCGATTGGCGCCCCAATCCGGCTAAGTTCCCCAACGGCTTGGCCCCCATCGCCGCCCGGGCTGCCTCGTACGGCATGCGCTTCGGGGTCCACATCGCCATCGCGCAATGCGCCGCCGATGCGCCGATCGCCAGTCAGCACCCCGAATGGCTGGCCAGCACCTACGACGACTACTACCAAGCCGGCACCCTGTGCTTCGGCAATGATCCTTGTCGCACCTGGATCATCGAGCAAGTCTCGGCCTTGATCGAACAACACGGCATCAATTACATCATCCAAGACGGCGAAGACATGGTCAAACGCTGTCTGCGCGACGATCACACGCACACCCCGGGCGACAGCAACTACGCCAATTCGCAACAGGGCATCGACGTGGTCATCGGCACCCTACGCGCCAAATACCCACATGTCGTCTTCGAAAACTGTGAAGACGGCGGCATGATGATGACCTACAAAATGGCACGACTGTACCACACCAGCATCACGGTCGACAACATCGGCGCCTACGCCACCCGCCAGGGCATCTACGGCGCGTCGTACCCTTTTTCGCCGCGCTACAGCGTACGCTACTTCGAAGACGATCCGACGCCCTACACCCTGCGCAGTAGCATCTTTGGTGGACCGCTGATTTTCATGCAGCGCATCACCGAATGGGACGGCACCCAGTATGCCGACGCCAAGGCCGCCATCGCTGAGTACAAAGCCTACCGCGGCCTCATCCGCACTGCCAAAATCATCCACCTGCTGGCCCCCAAAGCCAACATTGATCGGATCGGCCATGGGTGGGACGCAATCCAGGCAGTTGCACCCGATCAGCGCGAGAGTGTACTGTTCTTTTATCGCGCAGTCGGCGAAAACCCCGAACGCGTGTTGCATCTGCGTGGGCTCAATCCATCGGGGAACTACACGCTCACCGATCGTGATCGCGGAGCGCTGGGTACACGCACCGGCGCAGACATCATGACCAACGGCGTCCAACTCAGCCTCGCCGAGTTGAGCGCAGGCATCCTCCATCTGCACCAACAGAACAGCTGACCCCATGATGCACATCGACAGCTCCTACACCTGGCGCGGCTTTCAGGCGATTCTGGTCGAGAATTCGTTCTACCGCGCGACCTTTCTCCCCGAACTGGGGGGCAAGCTCTGGTCCCTCATCGACAAAAAATCCGACCGCGAGGTGCTCTGGCACAATCCACGCACCCCGCCGCGGCCGGCGTTCTACGGCGCCGCCTACGACGACTGGTTCTGCGGGGGCTGGGACGAGCTCTTCCCCAATGACGCCCCCACCACTGTCAGCGGTGACCTCTACCCCGATCACGGCGAATGGTGGGCGATGCCGTTTGATTGGCACATCGACCGCACCGCCCACAGCGCCACCCTGCACCTGCAGCGCCACGGGGTGGTGACCAATACGACGATTGAGAAGTCGATTACCTTCTACGCCAACGAACCGACCTTCAGCATCGCCTACCGGCTCAGCAATCACCAATCGCAACCGTTGGAGTACTTGTGGAAGTTGCATCCCGCGCTGTCGATTAACCCGCACAGCCGCATCGACATGCCGGCGGGTGAATGCCTGGTCGACGAGGGCTTCCGCGGGCGCTTGGGCGCAGCCGTCGAGCGCTTTGTCTGGCCGCATGCGGCCGGTGTCGACATGCGTGTCGTGCCGCCGGCGAGTGCCGAGAGTTGCGACTTCTATTACGGCACGCAACTCAGCGCCGGCTGGTGTGCCTTGACCGATGGCACGACGCAGAGCGGCTTCGGGTTGAGCTTCGACCCCGATGTCTTTCGCTCGGTGTGGGTGTTCGGCGCATATGGCGGCTGGCGCAACCACTACACGACCATTCTCGAGCCCTGCACCGGCTACCCCTATCGGCTCGAAGACGCCATCGCACAGGGCAGCGTCAGCCGCATCGCAGCGCACAGCACGCTCGCCACCACGTTGTGCGTCAGCCTCTACCAACACGCGCACGGCGTCGCACACATCGATCGTGCCGGCGCGGTGACCGTCAGCAAGAACGGAGGCGCATGATGCCTACCCAGACCGCCATCGTGACCGGCGCCGGCAGCGGGATTGGCCGCGCCTGTGCGCATCAACTCGCCGCCAAAGGGCATGCGGTCGTCGTGGCCGATATCAACGAGGCGGCCGCCCGCTCCGTCGTCGCCGAGATTGTCCAAGCCGGCGGCCGCGCCACGGCGCTCCAGGCCGATGTACGCCACGACGCCCAGCGCATGGTCGATGCGGCGGTACAGACCTATGGTGCGTTGGATATCTTGGTCAACAATGCCGGGATATTCTACGCGGCGGATTTTCTCACCACGCCGTTCGAGGATTGGCACCGCGCAATCGATGTCATGTTCTACGGCGCGACCAAATGTAGTCGGGCAGCGGCACAGCAGATGGTTGCCCAGGGCGGCGGCGGGCAGATTGTCAATATCTCGTCGGTCAATGCGTTCCTCGGCGCGCCACTGTCATCCCACTACAACACCGCCAAGGGTGCCATCGACCAGCTGACCCGCTGCCTCGCGGTCGAACTCGCGCCGCATCGGATTTTGGTCAACGGGGTCGCGCCGGGGTTCGTCGAGACGCCCATGGCCGTGGTCGACGGCGTCAATGAACACAGCACCGAAGATTTCAAGCAGTTTTATGTGCAACGCCGCCGTATCCCGTTGGCACGCCCTGCCGAGCCCGACGAGATCGCCACAGTTGTCACTTTCCTCGCCGAAGGCACGGCGACCTACCTGACCGGCCACACCATCGTGGTCGATGGCGGATTGTCCGTTACGTTCTGAGCGAGCCGGCTCTACGCGCGGTAACCGAGGATGGTCGACAGTTTGTTGGATTGCTTGGTAATCAATACCAACAGCTCACGCTGCCGCTCAGGGGTGAAGCGCATGCTGGGGACCGACACACTCATCCCGGCCACGATTTGGCCACTGGCGTCGTGCACGGGCGCGGCGACGCAGCACAACCCGACCGTCGATTCTTCGATGTCGATGGCATAGCCGCGGCTCCGGGCCTCGGCGATTGCCCGGCGGAGCACACCCACATCGGTGATGGTGTTGGCCGTGATGGTCGGCAGGGGTGAGGTACTGGGAATGTGCCGGTGCAGGTCACCTTCGGCGAAGTTGGCGAGCAGGATTTTGCCCACACCAGTGGCATATGCGGGGAAGCGCTTGCCGACCGCCGAGACCATCCGGATGGTGTTCGTCGACTCTTCTTTGGCGACATACAGCACATCGCTGCCGTCGAGCACCGCCAAATGGACCGTCTCGTTACAGGCGCGTGCAGTGGCACGCACGATCTCCCACCCGTCGCTGACCAAATCGGTGCTGGCGATGTAGGCCGACCCGAGCTCGAACAACGCGGGTCCCAACCGGTAGGTGCGGTCACGCAGACCTTCGCGCAGGTACCCGCGTGCGACCATCGTATTCAACAAGCCGTGCGCGCTGCTTTTGGGGAACGCCAGTGCATCGCTGATTTCGGTCAACGACAACCCGTCCGGGTGATGTACCAGCAACCCGAACACGTCGAACACCCGCGCAGCGGATTTGACCATTTGCGGTGCGCTGGTATCAGTCATATTTATAAATGTGAAAACGTTTCATATATACAAATTACACAATTATTCAGAAATTGTCAAATGCCGCAGGCGAGCCGGGCTTTTTGCATGTACGGGCGACGTCGTCATGCCCCGCGCAGCGGGGTACGTCGCCCCTGGTTGTCCGCGATCATGCAGTACACGACAAGGGCGAGGTCGTCATACCCCGCGAAGTGGGGTACTCGCCCGCATT
>JBFYTT010000261.1:0-4384 GCA_041300425.1 Roseiflexaceae bacterium | reverse complement strand
GCCCATACCATCGCACACGACGAATACGTTACCAAGCTGTTCTGCCTGGTCTCCTTCGCCGAAGCCGTAGTCGTCTTCGTTGTGCTCGCGATGTCGCCCCACATCAGTGCGGGCGGAGTGGCTACACTTCATTGAACATCCGGTCTTTGTGAATGTACGCTGGTGTGTAGTATAACATATGATAGTTTATACAACAACCGGCAAACCGTTGCAGCCACATACACAGAAGGAGCACTAGAATGCCATATACCATTGGTGTCGATTTGGGTGGGACAAACCTGCGGGCGGGATTAGTCGACCAAGATGGCGTCATCCTCTACGATACGAAAGTCGACACCAAGGTCGACGAAGGTGCTCAAGCGATTTTTGGTCGGATGGTCGCACTCATTGCAGATGTCCATGCCCATCTGCCTGCGGGCGCACACCTCGACGGAGTCGGGATTGGAGTGCCGGGACCGCTTGATCCATTCGCCGGTTTCGTTTTTGCCATGCCCAACATCAAAGGCTTCGAAAACACCCCGCTCCGCAACATGCTCCAGAACGCCACCGGGCTCGATGTCGAGTTGGGTAACGACGCAAATGCTGCTGCAGTGGGTGAGTGGATCTTTGGTGCCGGCAAAGGCCTGCGCGATCTGGTCTATGTCACCGTCAGCACCGGTATCGGCGGCGGAGTCATTATCGACGATCACCTCTTGCTCGGTCATCGTGGTTCGGCTGGCGAAGTGGGTCATCATATCATCGACTGGCACACCCGTATGTCCTGGGAAGACACCGCCGCCGGCCCCGGGTTTGCCGCCCGTGCAGCCGCTGCGATGCGCGCCGATGCCACCACAGCCCTTCATACACTGACCACCCCAGCGGCAGTCCAAGGCCATCACATCGCCCAAGCCGCCAAAAACGGCGACGCCCTGGCGCTCCGTCTCATGGACGACGAAGGCGAAGCAATCGGCGCCGGCTTGGTCAACATGCTCCATTTGTACAGCCCCGCCAAAATCGTCCTCGGCGGCGGTGTGGTTATCAACAATCCACAGTTCGTCGAGCGTGCCCGCCAAGTGATTGCCGAACGTGCCCTTGCAGTCTATCGCGATGTACCCGTGGTCATGACCGAACTCGGTGACCGCATTGGGCTCCTCGGTGCAGCTGCCCTCTACAATCACATGCGCCACCGCCGCTAAACGAACCGTGAGGTCACCCGATGCTCCGTGCGCATCAGCTCGAAATCTGCGAATCACGCAGCATCAATCAACTCCACTGGGTCGCGCTCAGCGCACCGCATCTCGCGGCGCATTGGCAACCCGGCCAGTTCATCCAGGTGCGCTGTGATGATCCCAACGGCCAGCAACGCTTGTTGGTGCGCAGTCTGTTTGCTGCACAGGTCGATGCCAAAGTCGGTCGCATAGGATTGCTGATTGCACCGCACAGCGATGATGGCCTGCGCTGGCTGAGCGAACAACCAATCGGCAAACAGCTCAGCGTTTACGGGCCCTACGGCAAACTACCCTATCCGCTCCAACCACGCGGTACTGCACTCTGTATCGGCCAAAGCGAAGGAGCCCTACGCCTGCTTGGTCTCGTCAACGCGCTCCAGGCAAACGGTACAGCGACGACCTTTATCGCCGGCGAAATGTCTGCACAGTGGCACATCGCACCACAACTGGTCCCGACCGATGTCGAGTACATGGCCGGTGCCGAAAACGTTCTGCGGATTGCCGAGAAACGCTTGCCGGACCTCATCCGCTGGGCAGATCATATCTATGTTGCCGCGAGTAGTCCGGTCGTCAGCGCGTTACGCCATATCATCCGGCAGACCCGCCTGCGTGCCGGCAAATCACTCACCGCGGTAGCGGTGACGCTCCCCATGCCCTGTGCGAGTCAATCATGCCAGCAGTGCCGTGTCCAAACACGGAACGGCCCGCGCTTGGCATGCCAAGTCGGGCCGTGGTTTGATATGCATGCGTTGGTCTAAGTGCCACGCACCATTTATAGTACGATTCCGCGCTTTCGTACTTCGTGTTGCTTGGCTTTGCGGAACAGTTCGTCATAATTGACACGCCCCATCGAAATCTCGTAGCGGAAATTCGATTGCAGCAGTTCGTGCAATTCACTGTCGAGGCGCTCTTCTTGCATCAGCTCGTCGGTCATAATCTCGACAATTGCCACTCGCAAATCCGCATCGTCGGATTCGAACAACACACCATCGGTGTCGGCCAATACGTCGACCAGTTGCTCTGCATAGTGCGTGACTTTGCTTGGTGAAATACGCATCCGTACTCTCGCATTCTACCTGCTCGTCACAATCGGAAACACACGCTGTGCAGGTAGGCATAGTCTATGTGGTAATCTAAAATCCGTCAATCATTCGAGATGGGAGCAGCATGGAACGGCACGAATACGACACGATGGCCCTCGTCGAACGTAATCACTGGTGGTATGTGGGGATGCGTCGTATCGCCGCAACCCTGATTGCACGTATCCCTACGCCACGACTGATTATCGATGCTGGCTGTGGAACCGGCGGTAATCTGCGTTGGCTGGCCCAATACGGCACAGCTATCGGCTTTGATATGAGCACAGATGCACTCGCCTACGCCCACGCCGCTGGTGACCAGGTCATACAGGGTAGTATCGATGCCATCCCCGTTGCATCAGCGAGCGCTGATCTCGTCACGAGTTTCGATGTCATCTATCACCGTGCCGTACGCGACGACGCAGCGGCAGTTCGTGAGTGCGCCCGCATCATCAGACCCGGTGGGTACTTCCTGTTGCGCGTGCCCGCCATCGACTGGCTTCGTGGTCATCACGACGCACGTGTGCATGCCGCACGGCGCTATACACATACCCAAGTCACTCAGCTCTGTGTCCAAGCAGGTCTCGAGATCAAGGTGCTGAGTTATGCCAACACCGTGCTCTTCCCTGTGGCGCTTCTGCAACGTATGCGTGAGCATGGCAGTGGCCAGCTCGACGCCAAATCCGACTTGACTACCCCGTCTCCGCTCGTCGATTTCATAGGACGCGTGGCACTGACCGTCGAATCCTGGTTGCTGTCCATTGGCGTACGGATGCCCTATGGAGTATCATTAGTCTGCCTTGCGCAACGACCGCTTGCGCACACACAAGACGGAGTGCATGATGCTACAACAGCTGCTTAACACCATTGCACGGCAGCCGGCCATATGGGACGCCTTTCGTTCTGTCGCCGAATTCGGATTTACTGAAGATTACAAAGTCATCGAACGCGAACTCAATCCCTTTGGTGGCGACCCACACCGACGCTTCCTTGATTTTGGCTGTGGGACTGGCCAATTCGCGCGGTGCTTCCCCGCTGATCGCTACTATGGCTTCGACATTGCCCCGCACTATGTCAGTCATGCCCGCCGCGAGACACCTCATCGCCTGTGTGTGATGAATGGTACTGCGGTTGGTTTTGCCGACGATATATTTGATGCGGCCCTCATCATGGGCGTCTTTCACCACCTTGATGATGCAACCGTCCGTGCTTGCGCCCAAGAACTCCATCGGATACTGCGTCGCAACGGCACTATTTTGATGCTCGAAGACATCCCCACCCAAAACCCGCTCAATCTGCCGGGCCGCGCCATGCATTGGCTCGATCGTGGCGATAACATCCGCACCGTCACGCATTATCAGCAACTCATGGAGCCGTACTTCAGCATTCAGCAAAGCAGCACAATGTTGAGTGGTATCTGTGACCTTGCCGTCTACGTGATGATCCGCAATGACTCGCCTGTTTCAGCCTAGCGCACTCGACCGAACCATCGTGTGCCAATCCAGCACAGAATCGAGGGTCACGTGATCGAATTCCGCTCTGTCAGCAAATCCTACGGTAGCACACACGCATTGGTGTCGCTGACTGCTACTATTCCACGCGGTGCGACCGTTGGATTGATTGGCCCGAATGGCTCAGGCAAAACAACCGCGTTACGCCTGTTGACGACGCTCATTCCCCCGACCAGCGGTGACATCATCGTCGACGGCCTGTCAGTCTGTGCAGACCCCTCACTGGTGCGCCAACGCATCGGGTACATGCCCGACACTTTTGGCGTCTACGAGGCAATGACCGCTACCGAGTACCTCGATTTTTATGCGCGTTGCGGCACCATGGAGCCTGCACAACGCACTGCTATTATCCCTACGATTCTGGCGCGTGTCGGCTTATCTGATGCTGGGCAGACGGCAGTCATGAGTCTCTCACGGGGGATGGCCCAACGACTCAGCCTCGGGCGCGCACTGCTGCATGACCCCGACATCCTCGTACTCGACGAGCCCGCCAGTGGCCTAGACCCACGCGCACGCATCGAACTCCGAACCCTCTTGCACGCACTCCACGACGAAGGCAAAACCATCCTGATTAGCTCTCATATCC
>JBFYTT010000260.1:0-4754 GCA_041300425.1 Roseiflexaceae bacterium | reverse complement strand
TCTTGTTCGCTTTTGCCAGTCATCTGGGCCATCATGGCGAACTCATAGTCATTGCCGATCAGCGCGTATGCTCCGTTGAGCCCATCCAAGATCTGATCTGCAGTCAGTCGTGGTGTCTGTTTGCCCGGATCGAACAAAAACGGAACCCCCATCTGACGGCAGTCTGAGACGTAGCGGGCCATCGCTTCGGGGTCTGTCGGAGAGATGACTACCAAATCGTCTTTGGTCAAGCCAAATCCCAACAAACTCAAGTCGCGTGACCGTGCCATTGCACCGGTATAGAAGGCAACAAGTTGGTTGTTGGCTTGATCCGTGTTGATAAAACACGAAGCGGTGAATTCACCCACGATTTCGTGTACGCCACTTGCATCGACACCGCGGCTTTGCATCCAGGTGCGGTATTCACCGAAATCTTGACCTGCCGATGCAACGACCAATGGTTGTGCGCCAAGCAACGCGAGCGAGTAGGCAATGTTGCCAGCAACTCCGCCACGCATGCGCTTCATCGAATCAACCAGAAAGCTCACCGACAACATGTGGACTCGGTCGGGCAGAATATGGTCTTTGAAAAGACCAGGGAAATTCATGATGTAGTCGTATGCCAACGACCCTGTGACTACCACGCGCATGGGGTTCTCCTTCATTCTGTGTATCCATGTATTAACTGCATAAGCATTGCATCGACCGCAGCTGCGGTCGTACAGGTCTGTGCAATAACCGCTTCTGCCTGGGCGACAGGGGCTTGCCCGAGCGATTGTGACGGCGCAATGACAAGCCCCCTGCGGAGCTCCGTGGGGGTAGCGCCTGCCACCAAAAACCGTTGTATTATCGCATACACGCGTGTATCGGTGTGTACTGTCGCTGTGGGGTCTACCGCATCGACAGGGACCACACCAATCCCCACACGCATCCCGTTGCTGAGCGCCCCGGCGAGATCTGCAAGCACCCGATCATCGACGAGGTGATCCTCCCAATGAGTCACAATCAACACGTCTAGCGGCAACTGGACAATCTCGCTCAGAGGGGTCCCGCAGCGCAACGTCAATGCACGTTGACACGGGATTGCCAGCAAGACGCGCGCTAATGCGACGAGTAACTCATCACGATCAATCGTCATGAACGGCGAGTGCATGACGTCGTAGAACGGCTCTTCGAGACACACCATCGCAGGCCGATTGGCGCGCATCACCGCGTCGGCTTGCAAGCGTGCCCGCAAGCAGCAATGAATCACCAGGCCTTCGAACAACGTAGGGTCTGCTAGCAACGGCTGTTGATGCTCATCGGTCAACTGGGCCGCGAGTGAAATCGGTCCCAACATTTGCCCTTTGATCCCAACGTCTGGTGCAAGGGCTTCTGTGTCCGCCATAAGTTCACGCAATCCGGCGGCCTCTTGCTGCGTCCATTCAGCCGATTGCACGCGCGTTTTCTGCATGAATGCAATCGTGTACTGCGGGATTGCAGCCAAGGTCTTTTCGCGGGTCACATAGACACGGCGCTGAGACGCGTCGAGCACCAACCCTGGCAATCCCCAACTCGCTTGCACGATGCTCCGCTCAAAAAAATGCCGTTGCGGCAACTGTGGCCACGCGACATACGGCAAGTCGTGACGGCGGAGCGCTGCACACGCGGCCTGCACCGACTCATGTGGTAATGCTCCGTAGAGCATCGGTATGACCCGTGCCTCCGCGACCGTCAACAGACTGCCGCCAAACCAGGTCCGTACGGTGCCGTAACCACACCCTTTTCGCAGATAATCGCCGTGATGTATTTGGCTGGGGTTACATCAAAAGCCGGATGTGCCGCAGTCACCCCCTCAGGCGCGATGCGAATGCCCTGGATGGTCGTCACTTCATCCGACGAGCGCTCTTCGATGGGGATCATACTGCCGTCGCTTATTTTGCGGTCAATCGTCGATGTCGGGGCAGCGACATACATCGGTATCCCATGCGCATGTGCCAACACCGCAAGTCCATAGGTGCCGATCTTGTTGGCCACATCGCCATTGGCTGCAATCCGGTCTGCCCCGACGATGATGCAATCGACCAATCCCTGCCCCATGAAGTAGGCTGCCATGTTGTCGGTAATCAATGTCAACGGCACACCGCCACGCTGGAGTTCAAACGCGGTCAGTCGGGCACCTTGCAGGTACGGACGCGTCTCGTCGACATAGACATGGATGGCGCGGCCGACCTCGTGCGCACGATATATTGGGCCCAATGCCGTGCCATACCCCGCAGTCGCCAGACCGCCTGCATTGCAATGCGTAAGTACGCGGCCGCGCGCTGGTATGAGTGGCTCGCCGTGACGGCCAATTGCTTGACACATGGCGAGATCTTCGGCAAACACCGCATGCGCCTCTGCAAGCATGGCAGCGCGGAACTCTGCCAATGGCATGTGCTGTACGCGCGTCGCGTACGCCAGCATCCGTGCAGTCGCCCAAAAGAGATTCACGGCAGTGGGCCGCGATGCATCCAACACCCGTTGGGCATCATGCAATGCAGGCATGAGGTCGGCAGGAGAACGCGCCGGCGTGTGTACGGCGACAAGCGCCATGCCATAGGCCGCAGTGCAACCGATGGCCGGTGCACCACGGACTTGCATCGTCCGTATCGAGTCGGCCACACCAGCGACAGTGGTATAGGCGTTGACGACTTCTTGTTGCGGCAAGAGGCGCTGATCGAGCACATGCACGGCATTATCATGCCACGTCACCGAGACGAGCTGGTTCATATGGTTCTCGCTATAGAGCAAACGGACGCTTCGAATGTAAAGTATACCACACGGCTTTTTGGTCGCACGGTCTGCCGTCTCAAGCGGCTACATGGTACAATTTGGCTAATCATCTGCGAGGAGTTACCCCATGGCATACGGCGTCAAACTTGACCCTACCCCGATTACTGCGGGCTTGAGTGTCAAAGCACTGGTTGACAATCATTTCTATTCATACAACGGTGGCCGCCTGCGTGAGGCGTGTCAGCTCTATGCCCGCAAAATGAGCGCAGCCGATGTCACGATCGGTGTCACCCTCTCGGGTGCGTTGACGCCGACTGGGTTGGGTACCGCAGCGATTGTGCCCCTTATCCGCGCTGGGCTGATCGACTGGATTGTCAGCACGGGCGCAAACGTCTATCACGACATGCACCGCTCATTGGGGTTCGAACTCTTCGGTGGTAGCCCGTATAGCGACGACATCGAACTGCGCGAACACAACATCATCCGGATATACGACATTCTGTTCGATCAGAACGTCTTGCTCGAGTCAGATGCATTCTTCCGGCGCTGTATCGCCGAGCCCGAGTTCCAGAAACCCATGTCCACCGCAGAGCTGCATTACCGCTTGGGTCGGTATACACAAGCACGCGAAAAAGCAATTGGTACTTCGTATGTGTCGGTCTTGACTGCTGCCTACGAAGCCGGTGTACCGATTTATACCTCGTCGCCCGGCGACTCAACCATCGGTATGAACGTCGCCGCGATGGCCCTCACCGGCAACAAACTGCGCTTCGATGTCGAAGCCGACGTCAACGAGACCACGTCTATTGTGTATGACGCCAAAAAACACGGCGGCAAGAGCGCGGTCATGATTTTTGGCGGCGGCTCGCCCAAGAACTTCATCCTGCAAACCGAACCCCAGCTCCAAGAAATCATGGGCATCGCCGAAAAAGGTCATGATTACTTCATTCAGTTCACCGACGCCCGCCCCGACACCGGCGGCTTGTCCGGCGCAACACCCAGTGAGGCAATGACCTGGGGCAAAATCGACCCCGATCAGCTCCCCGACTCGATTGTGTGTTATGTCGACAGCACGGTGGTCTTGCCGGTACTGACTGCATACGCGCTCGAATCAACTCCCAGCCGCCCGCTCAAACGCCTATACGACAAGCGCGCCCAACTGATGACGCAACTGACGGATGACTACCACAAGACCCTCAGCGGCTCCTAAATCCCACCGCGCCTGACCCCGTGCTGCCTGCAGCACGGGGTTTTCTATGGACACAACGGCGTATCCCGATCGGTCGCAGGGATGATCATGGGCACGCCACCCAAAACCTCGCTACTGCCGACAATTTCGAGTCGCGTGAACGCAATCCCCACTGCACGACCATGGACATCGGTGGTCGTGGCGCTCCGCACATCCAGATGATTTACCCCCGCCACAATGGGCAGCGACACAACGCGGCTCGTCATTTGCGGTTGCGCCGGGACATCCTGTGCAAACACATCATTCCCGTTGAGCCGCCACTGCGCGGTCACCGGGGCAATACTGCTCATCGTCATGGCTATGCGCACGATCTTGGGGCGCTCCGAGAGGATGATGAGTCGTGATTCGGCCTGCGACCAGCGCCACCGTTGGGTGCCGTTGTCCTCACTGTCCCACCAGTTTTTGGCAGCGACCAACGATGCTTCCGTTGGCACGGGTACCCGAAAGACGCGCTCGCGTTCGACCTTGGCCAGGAGCGGGACCTCCCACGCGATTAGATTCGCCAGCACAAAGTTGGGGGCATCGTGATGCACAATCAGGTAGCGGACCCCGATGTTCCCCATTTCACGCAAGGGATGTGACGGGATGACATCGATTGTCTCCTTCGGAGGTGCCACGACACCGTGCATCGGCGTCACATAAAAATCCGGCACCCGCGCCAGATACCCCGCTGCCAGCGGTCGCCCATGACACATTTGGTCGAGCAACACCTGCCCTTCGTCCATGCGGGCAGGGACTTCGAGCACCGCACCCGCCGGCTCGTCTTTGGGGA
>JBFYTT010000167.1:0-6267 GCA_041300425.1 Roseiflexaceae bacterium | reverse complement strand
GTGCTATCGCTCGAGCGCTGAGGGACGTGAAATCCGTCTCTAATCATGCTCCCGAAAACAGTAACCCCATGGACAAGGTGAACTTGTCCATGGGGGTGTTCTCTGTGGGATTGACTCATGGATCTATCGTTTGCGCAGCTGCAGCAAGGACCTGACCAGCCAACGTCGCTCCTGCGACGGAGCCTTCACCGCCGTATTCAAGCATGACGGCAACGGCGTAGAGCGGATTTTCGGCGGGCGCGTACGCGATAAACCATGCATGTGGAATGCCAGTAGGATTTTCGGCGGTGCCGGATTTGCCAGCCACACTGATGGTGTTTGGATATTGTGCGGCCGTACCAAACCCATCGGTGACGGCATACCGCATCGCATCACGCAAGCGGACTGCGTTGAGACTACTCACTGCACGCCGAATCGGCCGCGTGATGTGGCTATACAACGCGGCATTTTGTTGGTTGACGACGCGTTCAACAAGATACGGTTGCATCAACACGCCGTCGTTTGCTACGGTTGCAGCAACGAGTGCCATCTGCAGCGGTGTGACCAAGAGTTGGCCTTGGCCAAAGCCCGTATCCGCCATGGCTGCTGGTCTCTCGAGAAAATCCGCATCGACATACAGCAGACTATTGACCGTCTGCAAATCCGTCAGCGTGATCGCTGTACGTTGTTTTTGGGGCGTCACAAAACCGAACCGCTCTGCACTGGCCACAAATCGGGACGTGCCGAGACGTAACGCATATTGCGCAAAGGACGTATTGCACGAAAACGCTACCACACCCCGCAGACTGGCAGGGTTACCGGTTTGGGCGGCAAGATTGGGAACGGCATTGACCACCGGGGGGGCGCCTGGTTCACTTTGAAACGTCTCGGGGCAGGTAATGTCATCTGGTTGGGCAATCCCAGCATGTTCGAGGGCAGCGGCTGCGGTGACGATTTTGAAGGTTGAGCCAGGCGGGTAGCTGCCCTGCAGTGCACGGTTGAGGAGTGGCTGATTTGCATCGCTTCGCAAGAGCCGCTGCCATTCCGCATCGAGGCGCGTTTGATCTGCTGAGCGATCGGCGTTGAGATCAGGGGTCAACGCACGTGGATCGAAGCTCGGTGCACTCGCCAGCGCAAGCACCGCACCCGTGCGGGGGTTGAGCACCACCACAGAGCCGACCCGATTGCCTAACAATTGATACACGGCCTGCTGGAGGCCAGCATCGATCGTCAGTACGACATCATCACCACGCACTGCATCGTCACGAAACATACCAAAAATCTGCCCAAGCGGGTTGCGTGAGCCCGACAAATAGTCAGCGTACGACGCTTCGATCCCCGAAACGCCATACCGTGGATTCACGAATCCGACAATAGGTCCAAACGCGGCTGGTACTGCGACCGGGTACGTGCGTGCGGTCCTGCCATCCGGTGCGACAACACTATCGACAATGATGGTACCGTCACGATCACGCATACTGCCCCGATGGACCCGTGTAGCGGCCATTACATGCCGTACGTTACTGGATGTCTCGCCGGTTTCGGCGTTGACCGCTACTGCATCGGCGAGGTACTGTGACCAGACTACTTGCTGCCGAAGCAGCTCGAGTGACAGCATCCCAAAGCCCAGCCCCATGATGACTGTTAATGCCTGGAGTGAGCGTTGAATGGCATTGACCTGTAACCGAAGCGGAATTTGGGCGAACGCCAAATACCCGGCCGGCACACAGGCCAACCAGATACACCAGAGCCACACTGACTCTTGTTCGGGAGGGCGTGACATGCCATACCCCAACAGACCGACCACAGCAAAGAGGATGACACGATGCAGCACAAATCGTGTCATACAATTACCTCCTCTGTCGAAAGCGGATACGTCGCACGAACAGCGACACCGCCAGCCGACGTTGCGAAAACATCGAGGCGGCCACCGACCTCGGCAACCCGATAAATCAACATTTGGAGGGAGTGCAAACCTGCGCGGCGGATGCCCGTGTCGGGCAAACCAGCACCGTCGTCTTGGATAACCACGGTCACCGTACGCGTGTCGAACCGTATCAACACCGAAGCGCTCCGTGCGTGGGCATGTTGCTCAACATTAATCAGAGATTCGATAATGATACGGCGAATCGTATCTGCATGAATGTATTGAATCGGCTTCGGGCGACCAAGCACCACACAGCGCACTGGGATATGCGCAGTCTGTTCAAATACCGCAGTCAATGTGCGAATATGCTCCAACAACGGCACCTCGTCAGGGACCGCAGCATAGAGCGCAACACGCAATGCCTCGGTGTTTGACTCTGGGGCAGCAGGAGTGCGACTGCGGTCCGCCCGTATCGCGTCCAACACAATAGGAATACGCGGAGCCGCTCGTCGAACGACTCCGCCGACCCAGCGCGGTAAGCGAACAATCGGTGACAGAATATCCTGCACCGGGAACGGAGTTCCCGCCTGTGGTGTTACGCCTACTCCTGCAAAAATCAGTCCAAAAAACAATGGTGAAGCGAGCACGAACATCTGCTGAACCCAATGTACGGGTACGTCTGACTGCCAGCTCCCGTGGAGGAGCAGCAGCACCGCGGTGAACAGCCCTGCATTCAGACCGGCGACCAGCGCACCACGCAGACTATAGAGCATCGCTGGGAGCATCATTACGGCAACAAGCAAGGGCACCATTGGGCTGGTCCACCCTCCCGTCAAGACAATCATTCCCGCTACAGAGACAAGATCAACCCCAATCAGCAGTGGATGTCGGAGCGCCACTCGGGTAATCGGCTGAATAGCCAACGTCATTACGACGGTGATCGACACCGCAACAAGCCAGACCCACCAATATGCGCCGGGGCGCTGTTGCATGTAGAGCAACAGCGCCGCGGTGAAAATGCCCGCCCATCGGGCTATGATAATCCGTGTATGGCGCGACGGGGCGGTATTCATGTGCCGTTTCCTCGGGCTGTTATCGCCCTAATGCACTATAGGTGTATGTATTATCCGAGCTATACAACAGCCAGCCGGCCTCGGTCCCCGAGTCGGCTACCGCACGGATTTGATCGCGCAACTGTTGGTCGCCGTATTGGACAATTTGATCGTCTGGTACCCAGATGAGGGTAAAGTCTTGGAGCCATGGCCGTAACCGAGCACGCGAGTCGGGGATTTGCTTCAAGCCCATTTGCATCGTCCGCAAAATGACCTCATACGGGTATTCGGCAGGATTGTCGAACCCGAGATATCCTGCACCGTAGTGCGATGGATAGACCATAGGACAGATGTAATCGGTTGTTTCAGCCATGATGGGGATGCTTTGCCCGATGATATCAATCGGGCTTTCGGTCGTGAATCCGAACACATCGACCGACAAGAATGCACCTGCTGCGTTGATTGCCGGGTGCGCTCGGTTGAGCATCTTCTTAATGGTTTCGTAGCGCACTTCTGCAGTGGGCGTCTCTTGCGAAAACGCGAGCCGCTCACCGTCAGAAGGGCCAAACTCCAGGGATGGAAAGCGGATGTAATCGAAGTTTATTTCGTCGAATCCATAGGACGCTGCTTCGACGGACAACGCAATGTTGTAGTCCCAGACGTTTTCGTTGAAGGGGTCAAGCCACGCATATTTGATGGTCGATGTCGGATAGTCGTAGAAAATCCCACCTTTGATGCGATCACGTGCCGCCCAATCAGGTTTTGCCTCAGCCAAAACATTGTCATGGCTGAATATGTGTACCCGGCCAATGGTATAGATGTTGCGCTTTTTTGCTTCGGCGAGAATGGCCTCAATGTCGTAGTAAGGGCGCGACGTGCCGAGTTCTTTCACAATGGGCACTTGCGAATCATAGTAAATCAAGCCGAGGTCATCACGCAGATCTGATTTGAGGTCGATAACAATCGCGTTCAACTCGGTTGCGTCAATCTGGTCAAAGAACTTCGTAATCAGACGTGGATTGGACGCTACTGCAGAGGTAATATAAACCGCTTTGGCTGCGAATGGCTCGAGCTTCATAACGGCGGGGATTTCACCCTGCTTAATGGGCACGACCAATTTACGATAGCCGGGTGCAAGCACTTGAACGAATCCCGATTCGGGCATGCCTTTGAGCGTGAATGTACCGTCTAAATTGTCTATGCGCACAGAGGCCACGGCAGATTTGCCAAGCGCTTCAGTGGCGATAATCGTCGCGTGACGAACCGGCTTTTCGGTGGTCCCATCGACGAGCGTACCGACAAGGATGTCGGGACGCAACGCGACTTCGAGCGACGCTTTGGTAGATGCATCGACCGATTCCTTTGCATAGCCGTCGAGTTCATATGTCACCGCTGCCCGTGCAGTGATGTTCTTGAGGAGGAACGTACCCGTTGCATCGGAGGTAGCAGTGACATCCCCCGCGGTTACTTTGACTCCGGCGAGTGCTTGTCCACTGTATTGATCTTTGACGGTGCCCGTTAACGTGCTACTAATCAGAGATACGTTGGCTGTTGTTTTCTTTTCAATCGAAAGTGACTGCGAAACATAGTCGGACAATTGCACTTGCAAGGCAAATGTCTCGGGGACTTCAGCGATGACGTAGGCTCCGTCGACGCCCGTTGTCGTCGAGAGTGTTGTCCCTGCTTGTACCAAAACACCTGCGAGTGGTTGGTTGGACCAGGCATCGGTGACAACCCCGCGAATGACATTCGGGCGGATGACCACATCAACAACGGTATCTGCTGCTGTCAATGTCTGTGGGAACGTCCGTTTGCTCAAATCGAGTGCGAACGTCTCATAATCACCCATGCTGACAGACAATGTCTGGCGGCGCAGCCACTGATCGATGCTGTAGGTACCATCTGCAGCAGTCATGGTCTTTGACGACCCGATTTGGACAACAGCAGATGGGATGGGAGCGTCGGTGTATGCATCGCGCACCACCCCACGAAGGGCAATTGCTTCACTCCCACACGCACTTAAGACAAACAGAAAACAAGCCAGCAGGAGTGTTTTGCGCAACAATTGTTGTGGAGTAACATGCACAGATTTGGCCTTCTAGGTAGAGCTCATGGGGTGTTTGATACGGTTTATGCTATGATGGGGCAAACAAAGGACTGGCAAATAACGACGTATGCACCCGTCACCTTGTTATCATAGGTGTCTGCGTTGTAGGTGTCAATTCATTGGTTGATACGCCTTGGCGTTGCGATACAACAAAGGAGTTTGTATGACCGTCGACCGTTCACTCGTAGGCAATCGATCGTACTGGCAAGAGACAACGGACCTCAATGCACCATCGGTATCACTCCCGGCACGAGCGGCGCATGTGGTTGTCGGCGGCGGCATCGTCGGTTCGGCGACCGCCTATTATCTCGCCAAACAAGGACACGATGTCGTTTTAATTGAACGCGTCCACCCCGCCCACGGAGCAACGGGTCGGAACGGTGGATTTATCGGCACCGGTGCGGCAGAAGGATATAGTGGATCGATACAACGGCTGGGCAAGAAAGCCGCCCAACAGATCCATGAGCTGACCCTCCTCAATGCACGGCTGGCCCGGGAACTCATCACCGTAGAAGGTATTGATGCGCACTTCCGCGAGCCTGGCACCCTCAATTTGTCAATCTCAGCACAGGATCACGCCGAAGCCGCAGCTAGCATCGCTGCCCGCAACGCAGATGGATACGCTGGTGAGTTACTCGATCGCGCTGCCCTGCAGAGTATGGTCAACACCCCGCTCGGTGAAGAAATCGTCGGCGCTGCATACTTCCCCGGTCATGCATTAATCCACTCGGGACGCTTGGTTCGCGGGATTGTCGATGCAGCGGTCCGCCACGGCGCAAAATTGTGCATAGCCACGGTCGAACGCATCGAACAGCGCGATGGTCATCCACTGGTCGTCACCGATAAAGGCAACATCCAGACCCAATCCGTCGTGCTCGGGTTGAATGCCTGGAGCCGCCAGATTGCCCCAGCCCTCAACGGAATAATCACACCTGTGCGCGGTCAAATTCTCAACACCGCACCGACCAAACCGGTCTTTGCCCAAGGAATGGGCACGGATTTGACCCCGACAGGCGAGTATTGGCAACAAACGCTCGACGGTTCTATCGTCCTCGGTGGTATGCGGGCTGCCGCGACGAATCGTGATGAGAACTTGTACGATATCGGTATCACTGATGAAGTCCAAAACGCCCTCGACACAGTGCTGCCGCGTTTGTTCCCGGCCCTCAAAGATCTGCCTGTCACCCGTCGTTGGGCTGGTCTGATGGGATTTACCCCCGACTATGTGCCGGTTGTCGATGCCATGCCCGACATGCCTGGTG
>JBFYTT010000140.1:0-4572 GCA_041300425.1 Roseiflexaceae bacterium | reverse complement strand
TCACCATTTCGTCCATGGTGACCGGCGCGGTGCCACTATAGCCCAGCATGACCATACCCAGTGAATCGCCGACGAGAATCATCTCGACACCCGATTCGTCTATCAATCGGGCAAATGGTGCATCATAGGCGGTCAGCATGGCAAATGTTCGTTTGCCCTTAAGGCTTTGGATGAAGGGGATGGTGACTTTGGTCATAATCGAACCTCTCTATGCATTGGGAGAAAGAGCCTGCAGGGCAGCATGAATATGCATCCGCTCCGCGGTATCAACTACGGACAGGTCGACATATTCATCGGGTTGGTGAGGGATGCGCGTGAGAATTGGGCCATCCATCACGACGGGCACGCCGCTGTCGCGGGTGATGCTCGTCCCATCGGTCGATCCGGGCACACCGCCGTTGGGTGATATGACATACGCGCTTGGTACGTGATGCATCGGTGGAAACGACGCCAACATGGTGTTGCCGGCAGAAAATTCGGAATTTCGCATGACCCCGAGCACATCGACAGGTGCGGTCGTGTGCGGAGGAAACAATATGACCGCACAACCGGTCACGGCTCTGCGATCGTCGCTCTGTCCGACGCGGATGCCATCGATTGCGGTCAGTGTGGTGTTCACGTCCTGCCTCCATCGGCAATGCAGACGACGGTGTCTGCGGTTCGTGTCGACTGTTTAGCGGATGGCGTTGCGCGTATCGATAATCAATCGACTGCGGGTTTTGATCTGCTGCCAATCGTAGCCGGTGTGGTCGGTTGCGACGATCACGCAGTCGTGTGCTGCCAGGGCGGCGTCGAGATCGGGTACCCCGTGCAGACGGTCGCCTTCGAAGCGGATGCTTGCGACATGTGGGTCGTGGTAGGCGACAGTCGCACCCTTCTCACGCAGGAGGTGGATGATGTCCAACGCCGGTGACTCACGCACGTCCGAGACGTCTTTTTTGTAGGCGACGCCGAGCACCAGGATTGTGCTGCCGCGCACGGCTTTGGACTGCTCGTTGAGGGCATCGGCGACCTTTTGGACCCAATAGCGCGGCATCGACGTGTTGACCTCGCTGGCCAACTCGATGAAGCGGGCCGTGTAGTCGAGTGATTTGAGCTTCCACGACAAGTAGAGCGGGTCGATGGGGATGCAGTGGCCGCCCAAACCGGGGCCGGGGGTGAACTTCATGAAGCCAAACGGTTTGGTGGCGGCTGCCTCGATGACCTCCCAGGCGTTCAACCCCAGGCGATCACACATCAGCAGGACTTCGTTGACCAGACCGATGTTGACGGCGCGGAAGGTGTTTTCGAGCAGTTTGGCCATTTCGGCCGCTTCGGGGCTACTGACCGGCACAATGGTTTGCATGGCCGAGCCATACAACGCCTTGCCTGCCTCGAGACACGCCGCGGTAATACCGCCCATGACTTTGGGGGTGTTTTGGGTGGTCCAATCGGTCCGGCCCGGATCGACTCGCTCGGGCGAGAACGCCAAGAAGACGTCCCGACCAATCACAAAGCCGCGTTCTTGGATGCGCGGCAGAAAAATCTCGCGCGTGGTGCCGGGGTAGGTCGTGCTCTCGAGCACAATCAGTTGGCCGGCGCGCAGGTGTTGGGCAATGTTTTCGGCCGAAGTCAGCACCGCAGACATATCGGGGTCGCGCGTTTTGCTCAGTGGCGTGGGCACGCAGACACTGATTGCATCCATCTCGTGCAGGCGACTCATATCTGCAGTGGCGTCGAGCAGGCCTGCATTGACATAGTGTGCGACGGTCTCGGACGAAATGTCGTCGATGTAGCTGGCACCGCTATTGATAATTGCTGCACGTTCGGCACTTAGATCAAAGCCCGTGACGCGGAAGCCCGCCTCGGCAAAGACAATTGCCAATGGCAAGCCCACATACCCCACACCGATAATGCCGATGCGGGCGTGTCGGTCCGTGATGCGTTCGCGCAGGTGTGCAAGGGAGGTCATGGCCACTCCAGATACAGTCAATTACCACAAATTATAGCACTAGCCTTCGGTGGAGGTGGGTTCTGCCAGCAGACCGGCCAAGTCATCGCTTCTACCCAACAGCACCAGGATGTCGCCGGCGTGCACCTCAACGGTCGACCCTGGGTGCCCAAAAACCTCGCTATCGCGTTGAATCGCGAGCACCGTGACGCCGTGGGGGGTTTTCCATTGAATCGTTCCCACCGGCTGACCGATGCAAGACTGTGGCGCACGTGCGGTCACCAGGTGTTGTGTCGACGTGAGCACGACGGTCTCGATGATGTTTTTCGCAACCAGCGTTTGTGCCACTCTGATGCCCATATCGCGCTCGGGGTAGATGACCCGATCGACACCAATCCGTGACAGGATTTTGCCGTGTATGGCGCTTTTTGCTTTGCACACGATGTAGCGCACCCCGAGGTCCCGGAGCATCTGGGCAATCATCAGGCTCGCTTCGATGTCGGTTATCCCAATCACCACGGTATCGTATTCGGCTATGCTCAGCTGCTGCAGAATAACCTCGTTCACGTCGGGCACCGTCACCACCTCGGCCAAGATATGCATATGCGCATTGACCACCTGCTCGTCGATGTCGATGCCCAACACATGATGATTGAGCGCTGCCAACGTCGTCGCAACAGCCGATCCGAACAGACCAAGGCCGATAACGGCAATCTGTGACTGCATGAGATTCTCCTATCCAATCATCAAGTTTTCTTCGGGGTAATGCAGGGTTTGTGATTTGCGGCGTTGCGACAGCGCATAAAAGACCGTCAGCGGCCCCAACCGCCCGATCGACATGACGAAAATGAGGATTGCTTTGCTCGCGGTACCCAACTGCGCGGTTATCCCGAGCGAAAACCCCACCGTGCCAAAGGCCGACACCACCTCAAAGAGCAATACAAAGACATCACGGTCTTCAATCAGCGCCATCAGAAAGGTCGCCACAAAGACCACGGTCGCTGCGAGCACAATCACCACAAAGGCGCGCACGACCAGATCTTTGGCAATGGTGCGCCGATAGACCTGGATTTCGCGTTCCCCGCGAAACAACGCTACCAACATGAGATAACTCGTCGCCACGGTGATGGTTTTGATGCCGCCACCCGTCGAGCTGGGCGACGAGCCGATAAACATCAACACCACAAACAGCGCCTGCGTCGCTTGGCCCAGCAGCGGCAAGGGGACCGTGCTCATCCCCGCACTGCGTGTTGCGGCACTGTTGAAAATACTGGCCATCACCTGCTCGAGTGGGGTCAATTCGGCAAATGCCGGCCCGCCGTACTCGGCGAGATACATCAGCAGACTGCCCACCACAAGGAGGACAACGGTGGTCGTCAGTACTAACTTGCTGTGGAGCGTCAGTTTGCGCCAGACACCGCGGACTTGGATGAGATTGAGCAACACAAAAAAACCCAACCCACCGGTGATGAGCAGGATCAACACGGTCAGCTGGACCCCCAGGTGATCAGAGTAGCCAATCAGGCTGTTGCCGAACAGGTCAAAACCCGCGTTGTTATAGGCCGATATGGCGTGGAAGAAGCCCCGAAAAAGTGCGTCGTCACTGGCCATATCCCCCGCAAAAAACAGACTCAACAGCACCCCACCGACGAACTGTACCGCCAGCGAACTCACGATAATCGTCACCACCAAGGGTACGATGCCATCGACCGAGTGGTGGTTGAGTGCTTCTTTGAGAATGGTGCGTTCGCGGATGGTGATGCGTTTGCCCAGCAAAATCGCCATGAAACTGGCGATGACCATGAACCCGATCCCACCGATTTGGATCAATCCGGCCAACACAACATGGCCGAAGCGACTCATCTCGCTCCCTGGATCGACCACCACCAGCCCCGTCACGCACAGCGCCGATGTCGCCATAAACAGCGCATCGATGAACGGCAGCCCGACCCCATTGGTGGTGGAGCGCGGCAGCATAAACAGGGCCGTCCCCAGGCTGATGCCGATGATGAATATCGCGAGCAACAGTTGTGGTGGCGTGATGCGGCGGGCGCGCCAGGCTGGTCTCATCAGCGCTCCTGACGTGCACGTGCCGCGATGAAGCCACGGCCCGGATTGAGTTTGTCGTCTGGATCCCAGCTGCGCTTGAGTTGCTCCATGATGGCCATGCCCGCAGGTGCAGGACCCCAGCGATCGGGGTGTTCGCCGACTTCCACCACTGCGTAGCCGGTATAGGGGGAAAGCTTCGCCCTGAGGTCCACCACGTCGTCCGCTGCGACACCAAACAGTCGTACCAGGCCCACCGTCGGCAGCAGCTGGATCGCGGCCGCCCGCCCGACGTGGCGCTGCAGCAGCGGGATGACCGCTGCCACATGCTGGGGTGGCACGCCGATGCGCACTTGCGTGCGCGTGCTTGTGCTGAACGGGTCGTTGAGCAACGGCTCCCACGCACGCGTCTCGTAGTCGTCGTAGGTGCTCGCCAGTTGGCGTGCATGTGCCACCTGCCGGGCCACCATGGCCGTCACTCCGGTCCAGCGCGCCAGCAATGTCACCACACCCGTTGCGTCAACATGGACCAGCAGTGCGGCCGGGTTGAACGGTCGTTCGCGCAACTCGTAGGCCAGGCTGTAGGCATGCGCCAG
>JBFYTT010000121.1:0-7283 GCA_041300425.1 Roseiflexaceae bacterium | reverse complement strand
GGCATACCACTGAATGGTCTCGGCCAACTTGGGGTCGTCGTAGAAGTACTTGGTGGCATACAAACCGTCGTTGAACTTGAAGCCGTTCGAAACGGCCCAATGGCTCCACTGGGTCTGACCGTAAGCGCCGCCGCTGCCGCCGCCAACGAAGCCGTACTGGACGACTTTGCTCTTGTCGAAGCCTGCATCAAGGGCGTTATTGCCGGCTTCGTCGATGGTCAACTTCTTGATGATTTGACCGAACGTGCCGCCGTTGCTGGGGTTCCAGTCTGCGTTGTTGAGTTCTTCAACGGTCACGCCGGCTTTGTCCAGCATGTCCTTGTTGAACACGACTGCGACAGTGTCCCAGTCTTTTGGCAGACCATAACGCTTGCCTTCGCGGCCCCAAAGGTCGCCCAGGCCTGGGAGGTACTGTGCCATGTCGACGCCATCACGATCCACGTAGGACTGGATGTCGACGAGCTGCTCTTTGGAAGCGAATTCTGGGTACTTGGCCAAGTGGTTGGTGAAGACGTCTGGTGCCGTGCCGCCGACCATGCCGGTCTGAACGGAGGTCCAGTAGTCGCCCCAACCTGCCTGCTCAACCTTCACAATGATGTTTGGGTTGGTCTTGGTGAACTCAGCTGCACAGGCTTCGTATGCTGGCTGCTGGTTGCCGTCCCACAGGCCGTAGCGGATGGTTACCGCATCGGTTGCTGCTGGTGCTTCGGCTTCTGGTGCTGCGGTAGCTTCGGCTGCAGGCTCTGCTGCGGCCGTTGGCTCTGCTGCTGGTGCTGCTGCGCCGCCACATGCTGCCAAGAGCATGCTGCTGACGATCACCAGAGCGATTGCCAGTGCGTTGAAACGAAAACGCATTGAACACTCCTCCTCAAAAAAGGGAAATCTATGCATCCCGATGCTCATGCATCGCTGGTGCCATGTGTTTAGCGGAAGCCCGTGAATTGAATCGCGTTGACTGCCCGTCGCCCAAAGACCAAAAAGATGAAAATGGTCGGGATAAGACTCAACGTCGTCCCTGCCATCAACCCACCCCAGTCCGGCGATCCTTGTGGTGTTTGCGACTGGAACACGGCCAATCCGACCGTCAACGTCCGCATGTTTTCGGCTTTGCCAATCAGAAACGGCCACAAATAGTCGTTCCAGTTACCCAAAAACTGCAGAATCGCCAACGTACTCAACGCCGGCACGCTCAACGGCAGAATGACCTGCAAAAAGATGAACGGTATACTCGCACCGTCCAATTTGGCTGCCTCTTCGAGCTCGTGATTGATGCTCAGGAAGAACTGGCGTAAAAAGAAGACGGCGAACGGTGTCATGAAGAACGACGGTGCGATGATGCCTTGATAGGTGTTCATCCACTGCAACTCGCGTGCCATGAGGATGTAATTAGGGACCAACGTCACCACACCGGGGATCATCATTGCCGTCAGGTACAGAAAGAAAATCTGCTCACGGAAGCGGAATTTGAGGCGGGCAAATGAATACGCTGCCATGGCACTGAAAAACGTCTGTCCCACAATCGTCGTTGTTGAAATAATCAACGAGTTCTTGAGGTTCATCCAGAAATCCATGCGGCCTGCCGTGCCGCCCTGTGCGACGGCTTCTTCGGAACTGAACATCCCGAGCACACGCTTGAAGTTGTTTAGGGTCGGTCCAACCGGCATCAGGTTGAACGTGTCGACATAGATTTCTTGCTTGCTTGAAAAGCCGGTCCGCACCACCCACCAGACGGGGACGAGGGTGACGATGATAACGAACGTCAAGAATATCCATGCAAATATCTGTTGGCTAGAGACACTCGGTTTGCTTTGTTTGCGCGTCGTCATGGTATGTCTCCTCCTTCGTTGCTTAGTCGAGGTCCGAAGTGTCTGCTTTGAAATAGCGCATTTGAATGAACGTGATAGTAATCAGTATCAGAAAAAGCGCGACCGAAATCGTTGCCGCATAGCCCATCTTGAAGCGCACGAAGGCATACTCGTAGATGTACCAATAGACCACCCGCGTCGCGTCGACCGGTCCACCTTTGGTTGTGATGACAATCGTGTCGAAGATCTGGAACGAGCCGATGAGCGATGTGACCAGCACAAATATCATCACAGGGCGAAGCAGCGGCAACGTAATCCCCATGAACATTTGGCGTTCGTCTGCGCCATCGATTGCGGCAGCTTCGTAGACATCTTTGGGGATGTTTTGTAGGCCTGCAAACAACAAAATTGCCGTGTAGCCGGCATGGCGCCATATATTGATGCCCGCGATGGTGGGCATTGCTTGGGAGACAGAACCGAGGAACGGCTGCCGCTCAAACCCCAACGACATGATGATCTGGTTGATGAACCCGAGTGTGGGGTCGAGCATCCACAGCCACAGCAGTGCGACGATGATGTTTGGCAACAACCACGGCAAAATCAAAATCCCGCGGATGAACGTCGACTTGGTGAACCGGTCGAGCATGACTGCCATGCCCAGGGCGATAACTGTCTGGAGCGGTATGTTGAGCACGACATAGTACGCAGTTACACGGAGTGCGTGCCGGAACTCTTTGTCGGAGAGGAGCTTTATGTAGTTCGCCAACCCGGTGAATTTGGCCGGCCGGAGGAGGTCCCAATTGGTGAAGCTCATCAACAGACCACGCACCGATGGCATGGCAAAAAAAACGATAAATCCGATGACGCTGGGCACTATGAACAGCAACGCCCACATGAGTTCGTTCCGTTGCGCTGTTCGTGTTCCGGTACGGATAGTCATTTGACGCTCCCTCGCTGTCAATGAAGAACCTGCGAACCGTGGTGATTGGATACAATCCTGAATATTTCTGTGCGCAGCCGCTCGGGAGCGACGGGTTTGACAAAGTGCCGATAAACACCGCTGTGGTGCGAATCTTGGACTGCATCAAGGACACTACAGACCACTATGGGGATATGCCGTCTGCCGCAATGACTGCGAACCGTTTGCATCAATACGTCACCGAGGCCGTCTGGACGATGTGGTTCAAAGATGACTGTGCGTATTTCGTGTGTTGCGATGATACGGCAGCATTCATCAACAGTCTGTGCCTCCAGGATGAGGTACGGTTCACGCAAGGTTCGTACATAGAGCTGGCGCACACTTGCATCGTGTTCGATGATCAACAGCGCAGTGGTGCCTGGCGACATGGTCATACCTTTGTCATGATTGTTTGTTAAGATACGGCATAGGTTGTATCAAGACCTGGAAAATTCGTCACAAAAGTGGGAAAAATCTACAAACCTATGGTGTGGCAGTGTTGTGTGAGACTCGGCAGCGTAGAACGACGCAGGACATTCTGCAGAGGATAGATGGTGTGACAACCGACGCACGATATCGAATTGCATTGCAAATCAGCGTTGCTGACCCGTACTGGGTGCAGGTACGTGAGGCGGTACTGCGCCAAGCACCACACGTAAACTGTGAACTGTTAACTCTTTCTACTGCCGCAGACGGCCTGCGTGAAGTGAACAATCCAGTACAAATATACGAAGAACTACAGGTTCAAAACATCCATGCAGTGATTTGCAATTCGATTGATCAGACGCTGTTGTCCATGTTGCGTTCGAGCGCTGTGCCCGTGGTGGATGCATCTGAGAGCACTGTCACTGACGACCTGTATACATCACGGCGCGGTCTATACGACGCTGCGTACGATATCGGTATGTGGCTCAACGGTCGTATTGCTCCGACGGCGACGGTGCTGGTCGTCGGCGGATTCGACGAAATGGGGTTGTCGCGTTTGGGAGGTATTCGGGCCGCTTTATCGATGACCCCAGCAGTATCAATTGTCCATGTTTCGTGCGAGTGGCAGTACGATGACGGGTATCGAGCAGTCGCTGATTGGGTTCGTACGCATCCCGCGCACGAGTGCGCTGCGGTGGTTGGATTATCTGATTCACTCGCATTAGGTGGGCGTGATGCGTTGCATGATGCGTTCCCGGAGCGTCAGCGGCCATTGGTCTGTGGCATCAATGGTGACCCGTTGGCACTCGCAGACATTAGTCGCGGCCGCATGGATGTAACCATCGAGACGATGCTCGATTCGTTTGCGGCCGACATGTTGCAGTTGGCGCTCTTGGGCATCAAGATCGGGAGCGTGCCGACGACGTATGACCCGCAGCGCCGGTTGATTGATGCGCATAATGTCGGTGCAATCGCACTCGAAAAACTGATTTCGTTGGCGGATCTGCCGACGCGGTTGGTCGGCGTGAATCGGCAACGCGAACAAGAACGCGTGCGCCAACTCGAGACGAGCTTGGTGATTACCCAACACGTGGGCTCGATCCTCGAGTATGAAGCATTGATGCGTGCGGTGGCGACATTGATCCGCGAAAACTACGGATACGATTCGGTGACGTTATGGCGCTTCGACAGTGATGGCAATCTCTCGAGCACCACCGCACCGACCATCCCCTTGCGTGGGACTCCGTTGGCTGCAGCACTCGCCGAAGAGCGGGCGATTTATATCCCCGATACACGACTCAGCATGCGATTTAATCAGCGCGTCCATCAGACCAATACGCGTACACGGCTGGTTTTGCCTGTGCGCTGTACCGGCTCCATCACCGGATTGCTCGATTTGCAAAACACGACGCTCTTGTCGCATATCAGTGGCGAAATCGAAGGCTTGCAACTGGTTGCAAACCAAATCGGCATCGCGCTCCAAAACATCGATCTCTATCAAGCAGCACGGAAGGCACAATTTGTCGCCGAACAAGCCGATAGTCTCAAGACCCGACTGCTCGCAAACGTCAGCCACGAGCTACGCACCCCTTTGCACATCATTTTGGGATACAGCCAACTCCTGATTACCGATAGCGCTCCGCATGGTGTGGCGATCGGGGCAGATGTGCGGAACGATATCGTCACGATTCAACGGAGTGCCGAGCACCTCGTGTTGCTCATCAACGATTTGTTGGATATATCCCGTGCCGAAATCGACGAATTGCTCCTGTTCCCCGAACAAACAAACATCAATGAACTCATGCGAGAGCTGTTCACCGAGCTGATGACGACGTTGTCCAAGCCGGGTCTGACATGGCACTTCGACATCCCCGATCCGTTGCCGATCATCCACGTCGATCCGACACGGATGCGCCAGATTTTGTTTAACTTGCTTGGCAATGCAGCGAAATTCACGTCCAACGGTTCGATTGTGTTGGGGGCACAATCCGAACCGCCCTATGTGCACATCTGGGTACAAGACACCGGTATCGGGATTGCTCCAGCCCAACAAGAGGCCATATTTGAACCGTTTGTGACGCTCACTGACGCAGATACCAGCTACGGTGGAGTCGGATTGGGGTTGGCAATCACGCGTCGTCTGGTGGCGCTGCATCGAGGCATATTGACGGTCGAGAGCGATTCAGGGCGTGGCAGTACCTTTCATGTGTATCTGCCGGTGCGTGGGCTCGATGGCGAGATTGCTCCGCCGCACCCATCTAATCTCCCAGCAGCAATCGTGGTACTTGGTGATGGCGCTACGGTCCCGGTCGCTGTCCAAAACATGGCACAACGAAGCAGTGCATCCGTGGTCCATATCCCAACGGTCGCAACCCTCGAAGCGCTGTTGCCGCGGGTCGCGCCATTGGCATTGGTGTGGGACACCACACAGCCTTTTCAGCAAGAGCGTGCAGTCATCGAACGTATCCAAGTCCATCCCGTGCTTGCCCACATACCGTTCTTTGTGTATGACAGTACTGACCGGCGTAGCACACTCCCCATTGTGAAAAAGCCGTTTCAACGCGATCAATTGAGTGATACGTTGGTGTTTGTGCAACCGCATACGACGGGCAAAACGCCACACATTGTGGTCATCGACGATGATCCGCGCATGCATGAGCTGTACCGCGAAATGATCCAGCGGGTACTGCCGAATGCAATCATGACCGCGTGTTTCGATGGCAGTGAGCTTGCGCATCATCTACAAACGAATCCTGCGCCGACGATGTTTCTGCTCGATTTGGTGATGCCTATCCAAGATGGATTTGCGACATTAGCGTGGATTCGCAGCCAACCGCAGTACACGCGGGTACCCGTCATTGTCCTCAGTGGCAAGGTACTGACGCGTGCAGAAGTACAAAAACTCCAATATGCACAGACGGTGTTGCGCCCCAAACTGGGCAATACATACCAGGGGATGGCAGATTTGCTCGATCAGATAATGGGCAGCGGGCTTGCCAATCCACCACATCTGAGCACTGCAGCGCGGCACGCGCTAGCATACATGCAACAACACTATGCAGAGCGCCTCAGCCGCGAACGCATTGCATCTGAGGCAGGTGTCAGCGAAAGTTATCTGACCCAAGTGTTTCAAAATGAACTCGGTGTCACGCCATGGACGTATTTGGCACGCTACCGCATCGCAAAAGCATGCCAAGCATTACGGACGAGCGACGAGAGTATTACTGATATTGCAATTTCTGTCGGATTTGATGATCCGGGCTATTTCAGCAAGGTATTTCGTAGCGAGGTGGGCCTGTCCCCGCGTGAATATCGCAGCAGTACGCTTCATACGGGCGAGCATATTCCTTTTCGTATCCCCGAAAGCGGGGAGCTACGTGATTGACCGTATAATACATGTATTATCAAAGAAATCCGTTCATCGATCCTTATAGGAGGTAGTAAACTGCCATGCCAAAGGCTCGTGTCACAATCGAAGACGTTGCCCGTGCCTGTCACGTATCGGTTGCAACGGTGTCCATGGTGCTGAGTGGTAAACCGGGTATCAACGCACTGACGCGCAAACGTGTTGCAGCAGTCGCGCAGACAATGGGCTACCAGCGCCGGATTCGAGTAAGCGAAAAGCCGTTACGGCGGATTGCCGTTGTGGTTGACCAAACCGAAAACTCTGAAACCATGTCTTCGGGGTTCGTCCATCGTCTCATACAAGGGACCACCGAAATCATTGAAAAATTGCGCATGCAGTGTGATGTCGTGCTCGTTGAGCGAACCATGTTTATCGATGAAGAACTCACCAACCTCGCACAGCGCCAGTTTGATGCAGCCATGGTGATTGCGACCGAAGCAGACCGCGAATTCAATGCACGACTGCTCGACTTGGGTATCCCAGTTGTGTTGGTGGGTATGTTTTCGGATACGTTGTATGCCGACGCGGTACAAATTAATCATTACAGCTGTATGTATGACTTGGTCAGCCACGTTATCTCGACGGGACATCGGCATATCGGGCTGATTGGTGGCCAAGATTCGTTCATCCCGAACTTGCGCTATCGCTTCCACGGGTTTTTGCATGCGATGGCCGATCATGGACTCGC
>JBFYTT010000102.1:0-5851 GCA_041300425.1 Roseiflexaceae bacterium | reverse complement strand
CTCCATGTGCGCCGGCTCGTCGGGAGCCTCGCCCAAGGGGTTGGTGAGCGCCAGCAGCATGCTGTGGATCATGATCAACAGCACGATGATGCCGGCGGCGCGGGTTGTGGTAGTGCGTGTGTCCATTTAGATGAACTGCTGCAAGAATCGTTCATCGCCCGAGAAGAACCAGCGGATATCGTCGATGCCGTGGCGCAGCATCGTGATGCGCTCGGGGCCCATCCCAAAGGCAAACCCGCTGTAGACGGCCGGGTCGTAGCCGCCGTTGCGGAGCACGTCGGGGTGGACCATGCCGGCGCCCGACACCTCGAGCCAACCGCTGTGCTTGCAGATGCGGCAGCCTGTGCCCCCACAGAGGATGCACTCGACGTCGAGTTCGACGCTCGGTTCGGTGAACGGGAAGTAGCTGGGGCGGAAGCGCGTCTTGATGCCCGTACCATAGAGCCGCTCGGCGAAGCCGATGAGCGTCCCTTTGAGGTCCGAAAATGTGATATTGGTACCCACAGCGATGCCCTCGACCTGGTGGAACATCATTTCGTGGCGGGTGCTGACCTGCTCATAGCGAAAGCACTTACCCGGCAGGATGACCCGCACCGGGTTGGGTGCGTGGGCACGCATGGCGTGGATCTGGCCAGGCGATGTATGGGTGCGAAGGAGGACTTTTTCGGCGCCAGGAGGCGTCTCGATATAAAACGTATCCCACATGTCGCGGGCAGGGTGGTCGGCGGGGATATTGAGGAGCTCGAAGTTGAGCGTGTCGGTCTCGACCTCGGGGGACTCCCATACTTGGAAGCCCATCTCGGCGAAGATGTTGGTAATCATGCGCAAGACGCGGGTGCTGGGATGCAACCGACCGACGGTGAGTGGCCGCCCAGGCAAGGTGACATCGAGCGCTTCGCTGGCAAAGGCGTGCCCTTGGGCGGCGGAGTTGACGCTTGCTTCGCGGTCGGCCAAGGCCGCATCGAGGCTGGTCCGGACCGCATTGAAGCGCTGGCCAGCGGCGGGACGGTCGGATGCTGCCAGGGCGCCAAGTTCGCGGCTGAGTTTGGCGATTTGCCCGGTTTTGCCGAGGTACTCGCTCTTCCAGGCGGTCAGTGCATCGACAGTGGTGATGTCGTGCAGCGCGGCCAGGGCTGCCGATTCGATGGCGGCGAGTTGGTCGATGATGCTCATAGAAACTCCGGCTAAAAGAACACAAAAAATCACGCACTCGTCAGGGACGATGCGTGGCTCGTGGTACCACCCTGGTTCGGCCGCGTATGCGACCCTCGACCCCGATAACGGCGGGTACCGGTCTCGCCTACGCATCCGTAGAGTTCAGCAAGACAGCTCAGAAGGGAACTTCGGGTAGGTCGTGCGGTGTCGATTCGCAGTCAATGATCGACACTCCCTGGACGCCGTGGCTACCGTACTCGCTTCGTCAGCGCTGTATTCTGAGAAAAGTATACCACGCCGAAGTGAATTGCTGCACGCTCAGGGGCGTGCGGCATTGGTGCGTTGGCGTTGGGCCTCGAAGAGGATAACGGTCGCAGCCATCGCAGCGTTGAGTGACTCGACGCCGTAGTGCATGGGGATGGCGATGCGTTGCTGGGCGATGGCGTGAGCGGCAGCGCTCAGACCATGCGCCTCGTTGCCGATGATGAGTGCGTGCGGGCGTTGCCAATCAACGCTGGTATAGGGGAGTGCGCCGGGTGCACCATCGGCGGCGACTATCGTGGTGCCTGCCAAAAGTGGCAGGAGGGTGTCGAGCGCGGCATCTTGCCGGATGGGCACGCGCAACATGCTACCCATGCTGGCACGGACTGTTTTGGGGGCATAGACGTCGACACAGCCCGGTGTGCAGTAGATGGCATCGACCCCGACAGCAGCCGCGCTCCGGATGATGGTGCCGAGATTGCCCGGATCCTGGATTTCGTCGCAGATGAGGACGAAGTCATGTGCAGTGATGGGCAATTCGGGCCAGGCGGCGACGGCGATAACACCCTGCGGGCTACTCGTGTCACTGGCGGCTTTGATGGCGATGCTCGACGCCTCGTAAGTATGGGCGATGCCATACAGGCGTGCCAGCAGGGCTTGGCCGGCAGGTGTGGTATCGAGGTGGGTCGGGTCAAAAAGAACATAGTCGGGGATGACGTCGGCGTCGAGCAGGTCGTTGACCAGGCGGACGCCTTCGAGCATAAAAACCCGCTCACTCCGACGCGACGAACGATCGTCGCGGAGTGAGCGGATGTGACGCACATACGAATTACTCGTACTGGTGATCACGATTTGGCTGACATTGCTCGCTCTGCAATTGCCCGGAAGGCGGCCATGTCGTGCACGGCCAAATCTGCCAGCATCTTGCGGTCGACGACAATGCTTGCGTGCTTCATCGCGTTCACCAAACGGCTGTACGAGATACCGCACAAGCGAGCTGCAGCGTTGATACGGATAATCCACAAGCGACGGAAGTCACGCTTCCGGGCGCGACGGTCACGGAACGCGTATGACAACGCCTTCATGACGGTCTGTTTTGCTACTGCGTAGCGTCGGCTGCGGCTACCCTGGTAACCACTGGCCTGCTGTAGCAGCTTCTTGTGGCGCTTGCGCGCCATCATTCCACGTTTTACGCGTACCATTCTGCTTCCTGCCTTTTTGCTCTACACGATGTTGGAATCAATGAGTATCGGTGCCGTCCGGTTTATCGGGCGTGCTTCTTGCGGTAGGGCAACCCGCGCAAGACACGATCAACGGTCGACTCATGCACTTCTTGCATTTTGTTGAGACTCTGCAACAATCGCGTGGATTTGCGGCGACGGAAGTGGCCACGTTGTCCCATGGCGCTCACGAGCTTGCCCGATCCCGTAAAGGTGAAGCGCTTGGCTGTCCCTTTGTGGGTCTTCATCTTTGGCATGACTATTCCTCTTCTTCTACTGTTTTGACAGTCACCGGGTCGGCGGGAATTTGTTGGGTAGCCGGCTTCGGTGTTGGACTGACGGGTTTGGCTCCTTGCGCACGTGCTTTGGCATTGGGAGCTAAGAGCAGTGATAAGACACGCCCTTCCATCAGTGGTTTTTGCTCAACGACAGAGATGTCGCGCAAATCTTCGGCCATACCTTCGAGCATTTGTATGCCGATGTCTGGATGGAAAATCTCTCGGCCGCGGAAGCGGAGGGTGAACTTGACCTTGTCACCAGCCAACAGGAACTTTCGGGCCTGTTTGGCCTTCGTGTCGATGTCGTGGTCGTCTGTCTTGGGTTTGAGACGGACTTCCTTCAGCTGTACTTGCTTCTGGTGCTTGCGGGCTTCACTCTCTTTTTTGGACTGTTCATACCGAAATTTGCCGTAGTCCATGATCCGACACACTGGTGGGACAGCATTGGGCGCGACTTCGACGAGGTCGAATCCGCGGTCCTCGGCCATCTGAATAGCATCACGGATTTGGACGATGCCGACTTGGTTGCCCTCTTCGTCAATCAGTCGCACTTCGCGCGCACGTATGCGGTTATTGAATCGTAATCGATCCGTTATGACAGCACCTCTTCTGGATTCCCATTTCAGACAAAAACACACAAATTGCCTTGGGGAAGGCAACACGTCATAGGAGTATAGCATTGTGCGTTGGGTTCGTCAACCGTGCGCCAAACCGTCATCTGCTCCATCAAGTATACTCTGTGCATATACGCGTCAGGAGGAACCCACCGTGCGTCAAGGGACAATCGTCGCCGTCGGTGATTTGGTCTGGGATGTGCTCGTACAGCCCGATACACTGCTCTTGCCCGGTGGTGACACCACCGGCAAAATCGCCGTCCAACCCGGTGGTTCGGCGGCCAACGTGGCCGCCTGGATTGCCCGGCTGGGCGGACCAGCCGGCTTCGTGGGGAGTGTGGGTAACGACCCGTTTGGCGATATGATAGTCGCCGACCTCGAACACGAAGGGGTGCAGTGCGCCATTGCACGGTCGGACAGTCACAACACTGGCGTCATAGCCGTGATGATTGATCGCGGCGGTCAACGCAGCATGATAACCAATCAGGGTGCGGATTTTTGTCTACTACCGACCGATTTGCCGACTGCCATGCTGACCGATGCGGCACACGTGCACATCACGGCTTGGTCGTTGTTTAGCGACCCGCCCCGGGCTGCGGCGTTAGCTGCGGCGCAGATGGCCAAAGCAGCCGGAGCGACGGTGTCGTTTGACCCGGCGTCGTATCAGATGATCCGCGAACTGGGGCATGATCGGTTCGATGCAACAATTGCCGCGCTACCGGTGGACATCATCTTCCCCAATCGCGACGAGGGGATGATTCTGACGGGCGAAAAGGAACCAGTCCGGATAGCCGCTGCGTTGCGTCGACGGTTTGCCGATGCCATTGTCGTGCTCAAGCTCGACAAAGATGGGTGCTACGTGAGCGGACCGACGTACCAGGGGTTCCATGCATCACGGGTTGTCGACATGGTCGATGCGACCGGTGCGGGTGATTCGTTCAACGCGGGCTTTTTGGCACGGTACCTCCGTGACGGCGATTTGGCTGCAGCGGCCAATCTGGCCAATGCGTGTGGCAGTTGGGTGGTCAGCCGCTTCGGGGCGCGCCCGCCGGTTGATGCTGAGTTCCGTGCCGCGCGTGCAGGCTTGATATAGCATGACGAAAGGGTGTGGGATACGAAAACCCCGGCGCTGCAGAGGCAGCGCCGGGGTCGTGTGTCTATGGGTAGGTATGCGCTACTCGTAACTGTAACGGTCTGAGGCACTCAGGATGGTGCCCAACTTCTGCAAACCAAGGCGCACGCGCGTCTTGATGGTGCCCAGCGGGCGCGACAGTTGATCGGCGATTTCTTGGTGGGACAAGCCACCGAAGTACGCCAATTCGATGCATTCGCGCTGTGCAACGGGCAACACTGCAATTGCGTCTTTGATGACACGGCGTTGTTCGTTGGCCAAAGCGGTTGCTGGCACATCGACGTGTTCGTCGACGAGCTGTTGGATGACGGGATGTGTCTCGTCGTCGTAGACCGGATTGGGGCGTACCTTCATGCGGCGCATCTCGTCGATGCACAGGTTGTGCGCAATCCCAAAAATCCACTGTGCCACGCGACCGCGTTCACGCTCGAAGCTACTGCTCCGGCGCCACACCCGCCAAAAAACCTCTTGGACGACTTCTTCGCTTTGTTCACGCTGCTTGAGGATGCGAAATGCCATCCGGTACACCACTGAGGCGTAGCGGTCATAGAGCACCTCGAGCGCCTGTGCGTCACCTGCACCGACCCGTTGAATCAAGTGCTGATCGTCGACATCGGTCGCAGATACACTCGCAACCGGTGTGATTGGTGTCGGTATGGGTGTGTTCATCGTAGGGGTTGATTCGTGTACCGTCATCGCGACGTGCTCCTCGGTGCAATCGCACGCCTATAGTATATGAGATTTTTCACGGCGTGTCAATATTTTGTCCAGCATTTGCAAATACTCAGCAATACCTCGCGAATACCTCCACAGTGGGCTTGTGTGATTGTAGTGCAAAATCTGTATTTCGGCGTATCAAAGCAACGCATCCATGTTGCACAGGTTTGCAACATGGATGCACAGGTTTTGTTATATGACCGATGGGAGGGGGATTAGGCAGATTCGAGGATGATGGATTCGTGGCCCACTTTGGTACGGAGGACATCCGAGAGGGTGATGGGGTCACGTACCGCACCGCGCATGCGCAGGATGACGTTGCGTTCGTCGACGGGGAGGTGGATCATCAGGGTCGCCGCGTTGGCGGTGGGGCTGGTGCGGTAGTCTTCGGTGATGGCGTAGATTTCTTGCATGAGTCGGACAGCACTCTCGGTGTCGTCAAAGTAGGGGAAGTAGAGGCGGATGACCTGCTGG
>JBFYTT010000089.1:0-6051 GCA_041300425.1 Roseiflexaceae bacterium | reverse complement strand
ATGACGACATCGAAGTTGACCAACAACAACACTTTCAGTCGTTCACGCGGGGCAACGGTCTTGAGAAAGTAGTCATACTGCGCGATTGCTGCGTCGACCGCAACATCTGATGCCGAGTAATCCGCAGGGATACGGATGTCAATGCGTACCCAGCGCACGCCGAGTGCTGACATCGTACGCCCCATGGTATCTTGGCTTCTCGTATTGGGTTTGCCAGCGATGGTCTCAAAAAACGGATCACGACCGACCAACCCCATCATCGATGCAGGTACCGTGACACCGGACATGCGTGTCGCTGTCGGTGTCGCAGTGGGCTTTGCTGTCCCCGTCGGTGTCGCAGTGGCACGGACCGCCGCACGACCGCGAGGCGACGAAGGTTGGATCGCATCGAGCAACCCACAGACTATGGTGATACACAGTACCACTCTTGCAAACCCTGCTCGTACCATCTATACCTCGTAGGAGCACCGTGCGAAAGTCTAGCGAAGTCAACCATACAAAGGATTCGCTTGGTCAATGCGAGTCAAAATGAACCCACTACAGACGACCAATACAGCCACCACCACTGCAACACGCCGGGGCAGTTGATAATTACCGGGGCAGTGCATGAGAACCGGCGACTGTCTGCGGAGTAATTACAGTTCAACGACCTTTACAAAATTCGTCGTGCCACCCATTGCAATCGGATGCCCCCCAACCAGCACTACTTTCACTCCTTTGGGGAACAAGCCATGACCGACAAGCAACACATTCAGCATTTCAATTAACGCATCGAGTTTGGTCACGCGTCGTCCCTTGATTGCGTGAATGCCCCATACCAACGACAACCGTTGAACCGTGCTTGGCTCGGGCGATACGGCAATGACCGGGATGGGCGGACGGCTCCGGGCAACTAATCGAGCAGTCAGCCCACTCATCGTGAATGCCACAATCGCCACTGCGCCGACCTCTGCGGCAATGCCACAGGCCGCATGACTCATCGCGGCTGCAACCTCATCGGCAGGACCATGCGATCGGAGCGTAGGCGCGCCGAGTGTATGATGCCGTCCCGATCGCTCGGTTTCGAGCGCAATGCGATGCATCATCTGCACTGCATCGACGGGCCATGCGCCAGTAGCGGTTTCGCCGCTCAACATGACCGCATCGGTGCCGTCGATAATCGCATTGGCCACATCGCTCGCCTCGGCACGCGTCGGTCGCGGATTGCGTATCATCGAATCGAGCATCTGCGTCGCAGTAATTACCGGGACGCCCATGTAATTGGCGGCTTCTATGATACGTTTTTGGGCAAGTGGTACTTGTTCTGGGGGCATTTCGACGCCCAAATCACCACGAGCGACCATCACGCCATCGCAGAGCTGCAGGATCGCATCGAGATGATCGAGTGCTTCAGGCTTTTCGATTTTGGCAATGACGCCGACCGACACTCCGTGTGCTGCGATTGCATCGCGAATCAGTTGCATATCCGCCGCACGGCGCACAAACGACAATGCAACATAGTCTACGCCTTGCGCTAACCCAAACGCCAAATCGACGCGATCTTTGTCGGTTAATGCGGGGATACTGACCGCCACGCCGGGGAGATTGATGCCTTGGTTTTGGCGCAGCTCCCCGCCTGCAACCACGACCGTCGTGACGTCGCGGGCACTCACGGCAGTCACCTGCAGATCAATGAGTCCATCACTCACCAAAATATGATCGCCGATTGCCACATCCAGCGGGAGGTGAGTATACGTGGTCGATACGCGTGCCGATGTCCCTTCGACAGGATCGATGGTGATAATCAATGATGCACCCGGTTCGAGATGGACCGATTGGCCGCCGACCAGCGCTCCGGTGCGTATCTTGGGGCCTTGTAAATCCTGCAGAACCGCTATCGGCCGATGTGCGCGGGCTGCGGCTGCACGCACATCTGCAATACGCCGTGCATGATCGTTGTGCGTCCCATGCGAAAAATTCATACGTGCGACATTCATCCCAGCAGCAATCAACGCATCCAACTGTGCGGGTGATTCGGTGGCTGGTCCAATGGTCGCAACAATGCGCGTCCGCCGCGTCGTAGATAGCATATTCTCTCCGGATCGTGCATCAGATGGCTACGGCGACACTGCCAGAGCGTGCGGTCACGGGGCTGTTCATCAATAGTGACTATTATCGCTTAAAAACGCACAAGAGGCTGCAACCGCTCTAGCATGGCGCCACCGATCCCACTCACGGCATCGAGATCAGCCAACGTTTTGAACGGGCCGTGTTGGGTGCGATGTGCCACGATGCGCTCTGCCAAGCTCGCCCCGACACCCGGCAACTGCTCGAGTTCCGCAGCGGTTGCCGTGTTGATTGCGATGGGTTGCGTGCCGACAGGCTGCTCGGTCGCCGCACGAGGGGCAGTACTTTCAGTGATGGTCGGTATGTTGATGTGCTGACCGTCGGTGATTTGCGCTGCCATGTTGACTGCATCATAGGCTGCGTCACTCGTCAACCCACCTGCAGCCGCAACTGCTGCACCGACCCGTTCATGCGCAGCGAGCGCGTACAAACCCGGGTGCGCCACCGCACCCGTCACATAGACTACTGCCGCAGGGAGCGCAGTCGGCTCTACCGCTGGTACATCAGCAAACCGCACCACAGGCTGTTCGACGGGTGGGACAGGCGCTTCGATAACTGCTTTGGGGGTCACCACAAACCACGCCACGAGCAACACCCCTGCAATCAATACCGCCCAGACAAGCACCGAAGCAACACGAAGGGAAAAAATCTGACGCATGTGACACCTCCTTGCAAACAATGGATAGTAGTACTACCGTCCATTGCCTGCAAAAAGGTACGCGGCATCAGTTATTCGGCCTCACGGTCCACGCTCCGCGGGGTCTTTGTGGCGGTCTTGCGGACAACGGGGGTTGCTGAACGCGGGATTGCTGATTTTTTGGTGCGTACCGGTGCGGTTGTCGCTACGGATGGTACGCCGCGCGTCGTGGATGCTTTGGGAGCAGTAGTCCGGGTCGTCGCTGCAGGCGTACGCTTGGTGCCGACGCTTTTGGGAGCAGTTGTAGACGTACTCGTGCGCTTCGTGCTGGGCTTTTTTGCTGGTGTCGCAGCGACACGCGTCGTGCTCTTGGCACGCTTGGTCGCACCGGTACTCCGTTTGGGGGTCGCGCTGGCCGCACTGCGGGCGGCACTCGCACGGGCTGCAGCAGCCCCACGGCGAGGCGGTTTGGCGGCCTCGACAGCAGGGTCGTAGGTCGCAACCTCAGCCAGATCGTTGACGATATAGTCACAGCTCGGGTACCCACTGCAGCCATAGAAAGGGCGACCAAACGCGCCTTTACGCTTGAGCAATTCGTGTGCACTACATTTGGGGCAGGTAATCCCGGTCGGTTCGGGCGGAGCTACCGGCTTGCCGGTTTTGTCGAGCCGGAGCGTTCCTTTGCAGCTCGGGTACCCGAGACATGCCAAAAAGTTACCAAACCGACCGCGGCGTACCATCATCGGCCCTTTGCAGGTTGGGCATTCGACGTCGGGCATCGGCGCAGTATCTATCGTTTTCAAAATAATGATTCCATCAGTCCGCACGAAATCACTCGTAAACGAACAATCCGGGTATCGCGTGCACCCCAAAAACTCACCCTGACTGCCGAACTTGACCATGAGCATCCCTGCGTCACATTTGGGGCACGGCAATGGGGTCACGGTGTCGACCCGATCTTTGCGGGCATGTTCGAGTGCGCCCAAAAAGACTTTGTAATACTCATCAACCACCGCCAGCCACTTTTCGTGACCCTCAGCAACCAGGTCGAGCCGATCTTCCAGTAACGATGTGTATGGATAGTCGACGATTTTGTCGAAATCCTCGACCAACAAATCATTTACCTTCTCGCCAAGGGTTGTCGGTACATACCGACCAGCAGCAACCTCGACATATTTGCGATCGACAATTGTTGCGGTAATCGTCGAGTAGGTCGACGGCCGCCCAATCCCCAAACGCTCGAGCTCCTTGATAAGGGTCGCGTCGCTGTAGCGCGGCGGCGGCTCGGTAAAGTGCTGCAACGGCGACAAGAGGTGCAATACCAGTGCTTCGGCTATCGCCAAGACGGGCAATCGGCGCTCTTTGTCTTCGTCTTCTTCGCCATCGTCGAGGCCGACATTGTAGACCGCCAAAAACCCCGGTACCTTCAACACCGAACCGGTCGCGCGGAAGGTATATGGTCCCTTGGTCGATTGATCTGCCGGCAAAACAGTGCCCGCAGCAATATCGACTGTCTGCGAGTCAAATACTGCTGGTGCCATTTGACTGGCAATGAAGCGCTTCCAAACCAAATCATACAAGCGCGCCTGATCGTGGTTCATCTTGCCACGGATTTCGCCGGGATTGCGTGCCGCCATGGTCGGACGAATCGCCTCATGGGCTTCTTGTGCACCCTTTGCTTTGGTGGTGTAGGTATTTGGCTTGGTCGGGATTGCATCAGCCCCGTAGGTTGCACTGATATAGGCTCGGGCTTCGTCTTGTGCGTCTTTGGCGACATTCACACTGTCGGTACGCATATAGGTAATCAGGCCGACTGCACCTTCGCTCCCGCCAATGTCGATACCTTCATAGAGTTGCTGCGCAACCATCATGGTCTTTTTGGCCGAAAAGCCCAGTTTGCGTGATGCTTCTTGTTGGAGCGTACTCGTGATAAAGGGCGGCGGCGCATTGCGCTTTTTGTCTTTGCGTTCGATGGAAAGCACGCGCCACTGCGCCTGCTGCAAATCGGCAACGATGCGGCCCGCATGTGCTTCATCGGCCACATAAAACTTATCGATTTTTTTGCCATCGACTTCGATCAAATTGGCACGGAACGGAGTTGCTTTTTCTTTGTGTTTGAGTAAATCGGCTTCGATGCTCCAGTATTCTTGTTTGACGAATGCCTGGATCTCGCGTTCGCGTTCGACCACTAAGCGGACCGCAACAGACTGCACACGACCACCCGACAACCCGCGTCGCACGCGGTTCCACAGGACACGCGACAAACCGTAGCCGACCAACCGGTCGACGATGCGGCGGGCCTGTTGCGCGTTGACCAGATCCATGTCGATAGAACGCGGATGATCCATGGCAGCGCGGACCGCGTTGGGCGTTATCTCGGTAAAGGTCACGCGATGGATGGGCGTTTTGCGTGGCACCGAAATCGACTCGACGATGTGCCAGGCAATTGCCTCGCCTTCGCGATCAGGGTCGGTCGCCATATACACTGCACTGGCTTTGCGCGCCGCAGCACGCAAATCCGATATGACACGCTCTTTGCCGGGCATGACAATATAATTGGGCAGGTAATCATTGGCAATATCTATCGCACTCTCTTGTTTGGGCAAGTCACGCACATGCCCAATCGAGGCAATGACGGTATAGCCTTTTCCAAGGTATTTTTCAATCGTTTTGGCTTTGGCAGGAGATTCTACAATAACCAATTTATCTGACATCGACGCCCCTCTTGCTTGCTGCATGGCCCCACTCCCTTTTTCAATATAGGTCGAAAAACGCTGTTGTCAAGTATTTTGTTGCAAACGCATCATATCCGCCGCTTTGGGCATCATTGCGTATCCATCCAAAACATGTGCCATCGGCAGCATTCCACGTTTTCAAGCCGACCGTGATCCATCTCATCCGGGCAAATATGCCTGTGGAACAACAAATCTTCGTCCTGCCGTTCACCCTCCCCTTGTTTCGCTGCACCATGACCAACCGTGAAACCCCTTTTTCACCCTACCAAAAGAATTTTCGATTGTCAAGTGTTTTATTCAAAGTTAGTTTTCTTACTATGCGAATAAGCCTTTGTATAGCACAATAAATCGCATTTATTTGTTATTTTCCATCAAAAGCGCGCATAACACCTGACAGTTACCGTAGCTCGTGCAAAAGTCCGGCGCTGCGTCTACCGCTGCATGCACCACTCTGACCGAATCAGGGCGTGCTAGAATGCAGATACGACCGCCTCCTGTTGCGGAGAACGACTTGAGTATTTTGATTCTCGCTTGTGTCGTCGTGCTCGTCATTGCCACCGGTTGGCCACTCGT
>JBFYTT010000086.1:0-2826 GCA_041300425.1 Roseiflexaceae bacterium | reverse complement strand
GCCCCACCAACGATTTGAGGGCAATGCGCGTGCTATTGAGCGACCGCACCACATCGTCCCCGCCATACAGATGATGCTGCGCTATCGCAAGCGGTTGCTGCTCCCAGCGACGGGCATCACCGGCCGACGACCAACTACTGGTGATGGGGTGTGCGTAGGGGTCGGCGGCGGCGAGGACGGTGTTCATCTGCGTAAACCAGGGGGTCAATGCTTCTTCGGGGATAGGCGTCCAATTGACTTCGTTCCACCATTCCCAACACCACAGCGCCGCCGAGGCCGCGCACCGCGCCGCGACATAGCGTACCCGCTGGGCAAACAATTGCTGGGCAGTAGTGTCGGTCACAAACGCTGCCGGGGTCGCCAACGGCCCACCGTTGCGCTGGTTGTACGGATTATCATCCCACTCGGGATTGGTACTGGTGCTGAATGCCCCATGATTGAGCAACGTCAGCATTACGACAATCCCCCGTTCGGCGGCGAGTGCCAATACCCGATCGAGGAGCCACGCCTGCCGCAGTCGCGCTGTATAGTCGCCGAGCGGGGTGTCGCGCCATTCGATCCCAAATGACCACGAAGCCATCCAGATGCGGCATGCGTTGCCGCCATTGGCCGCTAGTGCATCGAACCACTGGCGATAATCGGTCAACACTCGCGCCCCTGGACTCGTCGACCAGCCCAGGTTGAGCCCAATCGGGATGAACGGGGTGCCGTCGTCGTAGACGAAACCTCCACCTACGATACGGACAAACCCGCGCCGGGTCGCCCCTTCGACGACCTCGACACGCAGGACGCTGCTCGCCATAACGCGGATATCCCATGCCCCTATGCGCGGCAGATTGAGGTGCACGCGCCAGTGCGGTTCGCCACGCGGCTCGAGCGTCTGCTCATCGTAGTCCTGATACCAAAAGACCGCGCCACGCACCAATGTCGACCCGGCAGTCGCTTCGACCCAGATTGGGTCACCAGCATAGCGTGCTGTAGGTGAGGTCGGCATGGTCACGATACAGGCGAAAAGCTGCCCCGCCACGATCGGCGTTGCGTCGACGCGCTGCACCGTCCACGCGGCAGCGGCCTGTGGAACGGTGGGTTGTGGGGCGGGCAGCGCCCGTGTACAAGCGCTCAGGATTGCCCCTGCGCCGATGCTGATGACTGTTCTGCGCCGCACAACACACCTCCTCACCGCGCCTGCGGCGTGACCATCCCGATCGAAACGACCCACTCGTACCAGCGCTCGATCCATCGATCACACGGCAGATTACGTGTCATCATGCCAAATCCATGACCACCGCCGGCATACGCATGCACCTCGACCGGCGCACCTGCTGCCATCCAGGCTGCCTGCATCCGCCGCACCGTCGCAAAAATCAACTCGCCGAATTCGTCGTTGTTGGCCAATGCCATGAACAACGGCGGCGCGTGGGCTTCGACGTCAATCGCCTCGAACCAGACCGGGTAGATGGGTGCCGAAAAATCCGGCCGGCAGTCTGTATCGTGATGCAACGTCGCCGTAATTGCCACGTGCCCGCCTGCCGAAAAGCCCATCACCCCGATGCGGTCGCTGCGAATCCCCCACGCAGTAGCCATCGACCGCGTGCGTCGGATTGCCTGGTGGACATCTGCCCGCATCAATGGATCGTGATCTGCTGCTAATTGACGCATCATCGCGGGATCCGACAACTTGGCCGAAAACGTCGCTGCGTGCTCTTCCGGGTCCTCTGGTGTAGCGATCAAGCGATACTCGAGTACCACCGCTGCGATGCCCTTGGCGGTGAGCCAGCGTGCCACATCATGCCCCTCATGGTCAATAGCGAGCACGTGGTAGCCACCACCGGGGCAAACCACCACCGCGGTGCCGGTTGCAATCGTGGGGTCAGGCAGATAAACCGTAATCCGCGGGAGGCGCACATTACGCACCTGACCAAACGGCGTGCCGGTCTGCGACAAACCCACAAAGGTTATCTCACGCGGGCCAACATCGGGGATCGACCCCGCCGGCCAGAGCAGTTCACGGAACGGAGCAGGTGCAGTCATGACGATTCACTTTCGACGAATGGACGATATACAATGATACTCTATTCGTTTTGTCGCTCGATACAGGGCATCGGGATGGAGATTGCACGTATGGAAACACCATTTATCTTGGGTGTCAATTATTGGCCACGACGCAAGGCGATGGGCTGGTGGAAGGATTTCGACGCCGGCGAAGTCCATGGCGAATTCGCCACCATTGCCAGCCTAGGGATGACGGTCGTGCGGATTTTTCTGCTGTGGGAAGACTTCCAACCCACGCCCGACAGCGTCGATGCCGCCAGCCTGGCCAATCTACACACCGTTGCCGACATCGCCGCGCACCACAAGTTGGTCCTCGACGTGACGTTCTTTACGGGGCATATGAGCGGCCCCAACTGGTGCCCAGGCTGGCTGTTGGGTGAGCCGGCGGACCCAACCAACTTCCACCATCTACAAGTCGTCAGCGCCAACAAAATCGTCGACAAGCCGTACCGCAACCCATACCACGACCCCATCGCATTGGCCGCCGAACGGCTGTTGCTGACGACCGTGGTGACCGGCCTCAGGGACCACCCCGGCATCGGCTGGTGGAACTTGGGCAACGAGCCCGATTTGTTTGCCTGGCCACGCGATGCAGCAGCCGGCCAAGCCTGGGTACGCGAGATGACGCAACTCATCAAAGCCATCGACCCCGTTCACCCGGTCACCTGCGGGCTGCATGCCGACAGTTTGTTCCGCACCAACAACTTGCGCGTCCACGAAGTCTATGCCGAGACCGACTGGGCTGTGATGCACTCGTACCCGATGTATGTCAGC
>JBFYTT010000080.1:0-2998 GCA_041300425.1 Roseiflexaceae bacterium | reverse complement strand
GCGAGTGTCGGGAATGAAACTGATGGGAAGTGGTTTGCTGATGAGTTAGCAGCTGGTTCATCGAGTGGTCGCGCTCGTTGGTCTCAGGCGATGTCACAATTGTTGTTCCCGGTTTCTCGTATCGGCGCGATTTCGCTCCATGTCGCCGGTTGGCCTGATGCAGAACAACCATTGGTTACCGTGACCGTCAATGACCATGTCGTCGGGAGCTTCACCCCGACAGCAGAATTCAGACACTATGATTTCTCTGTTGTGCAGGTCAGCGAACGTGATTCGACACTCGTAACGATCCAGAGCAGCAAGGTTTTCACTGATACCAAACAATACACAGACCCGCGCCAAAAAGGGGTCCGCATTGCAGAGGTCGTTGTCTCGCCTCCGTCCTCCAATAGACTGCAGTATTCGTTTTGGGCGGTATGTGCGGTGTATTTCTCGCTCCTTCTGGTAGTATTGTCACTTGCGCACCGTCTGCGTTGGGGACCACGACAACGTATTTGGGCTGGTTCGACAGGTATGGTGCTGGGCGTTGGACTCATTGTCGGAATGGGCCAATGGATTATGCCGATTGTGGAGTATTTTGTCTATGGCAGCGTGCTGACGACCATGTACGTTTCGCACCCTGCGTGGATGCCCGTCCTACGGGCGATACTTCGTCGTATGCGACGGCATGTCCCGATTGCTGTCCTAGTGCGGTGGATCATCATCACCGTGGGTACATTTGCAGTGCTGGTAAGCGCGGATACGATGACGTGGCGCGTGTGGATGGCCGCAGTGGTGCTGATTTGGGTAATAGAATCGCGAGCAGGGCAGCGTATCGCACAGGTGCAGTGGACATCCATCCGGCTTCGCATGCAAAAATGGTATTGGTTGGGGTATGTTTTGTTGGGGTGTGTTGTCGGCTGGGCCATGCTCCAAGCGACATTTATTGGGCATGCAGATTATGCAGACAATACGGTCGTTGCACGCAATCTGGTGCGTGGGCGTGGCTGGGTCGTCGACTACGTCACGCAGTTCTATCAACTTTTTCCTACCGTGACTCATCCGCAAGAAACATGGCCACTCTTGCAACCAGTGTGGATAGCCATTTCTTTTCTTCTTTTTGGTGTGAATGATACCGCTGCACGAGTCCCCAATATTGTGTTTTGGGGAGTATTGGTGTGGCTCGTTGATCGATATGCCCGCTATCGCTGGGGCGCACGGGTTGCATTGGTGAGTGTCATACTGGTCACCGTAAACATCTTCATGTTTCGACAACTTGTCTATGCCACCAGCGATCTCGCTTTTGTGGTGTTTACGACCGCAGCGTTACAAGGGGTTTGGCTATTGCCACAGTCCGGAGCGTCGTACTGGCCTTCCGGTCGGTTTGCGAGCACACGTGCGAAGGTGCTCACTACCGGTGCCTGGACGGGGCTTATGTTGCTCCAAAAACCTGGCACTGCGGCCATGCTGGCACTGGGCATGGGGTTATGGTTATTGGGTACGTGGGTGTTCCCTGCGTTGCGACCCAAGATGAACCGTACAGTGCTGTTCCAGCGCATAGCGGATGTCGCGCTGTGGGCAGGAGTTGCAATGCTCGTCCTTATGCCGTATATCGTTCGTAATCTGCTGCTCTATGGAAGCGCAGTACACAGTACCGAATCATATGATGCGTGGATACTAGAGTATACGCAATGGGATGCCATATATCGTATCTATATGGCAGATGGAGGGATAGGCACAGGAGACCTCCCCGAGCGGAGCTGGCTTTTGCGCTGGGGTTATGACGCGGTTGTGCAGAAATGTCTCATTCAACTCAATGTCATTCAAGACTACCTGCTGCCGAGTTTCGTCGGGTTTCCTTGGCCTATCAACGAATTCGGGGCTGCTGCTGCGGCCACTGGACTCCTCAGCCCCATTGCGTTGTGGGCGCTCACCATTGGCTGGGTGCTCCCGACGAGGGGGCGACAGGCACGCTTCTGGGGGCTCATGGCAAGTGCGTGTCTGCCGTATAGTGTGTTCATGATTGTCTATTGGCATGCGAATGAACCGCGGTATTGGGTTTTTGTGTTGCCCTGGCTTGCACTGCTTTCGGCACGTGGCTTGGTGTGGCTGGTCGATTGTGTTGCATCTGTACCGGGGCGGGCGATGCACCTTACAAATACCGTGCTTTTGCTTGGTGCTGTACTGGCAGCGGTCACCCCGAGCATCCAAAGCATTGCAACTGCACAACCGCTGGATGCTGCCCGTGTCGTAGCAGACAAAGACATGTATGCGTACATGCGGCGGGAGCTCCCCACCGACGCCGTCGTCATGACACGTGTCCCATGGCAATTACAGTGGTACAGTGACCGTGGTGCAGTGATGATCCCTGCGGATGCGTCTGCGACGCAGATTTTGCGCATTGCAAAGCACTACAATGCACGATACCTGGCATTGGACTCGTTGCAACGTCCAAATGCAGCGACGCGTGCGGTGCTGGCCGAAATGATTGGTGAAGAGGGGAGCCCTTTTCGACTTATCTATCGGACCCCTGCGTATCCGGTCAATGATCACGGCAGAACGTTCACCATGGTCAGTGAACTCTATGCATTCCCCGAGGATTACCGCGGAGTTCCAAGCATACGGTGAGGTACGATGTGCGTGTCTTGATGATAGCGACTTCTTATCCGAAATATGATGGCGATGCTACAGCGCCTTTCATTGCCGAAATTGCCGCGGGAGTAGTTGCGCACGGGTGCACGGTACGACTTATCCTTCCTGCACACCGTGAGTTTCGCCATCCACCCGTTGTGCGTGGCGTAGAGCTAATCGTTTATCGCTATGCACCACACCCCGCTCTGGCAGTTTGGGGGTATGCAGAGTCCTTGCATGCTGACGTGAAGGTACGGCGTACCACGTTGCTGGCACTCCCGTTTGGGATCGTTGCATCGCTATACGCGCTTGTACGGCAGATTCTGATTGCTCGCCCCGATGTCATTCATGCACATTGGCTTTTGCCAAATGGGTTGCCCGCGCTCAT
>JBFYTT010000005.1:0-2751 GCA_041300425.1 Roseiflexaceae bacterium | reverse complement strand
ATGGCGTCATTTATCGAGTACTACCGCGAGATATTCTATGGGCAGATTGTCGCCGTGGGATCAATGCCTACCCCAAACATCCCTGCATCTGACTCGCTGTTGCGCAGTCTCGTAACTGCGGTGGTGGTGTTCATCGTCGGCTATTGGGTCTTTAACCGCATGCAGACGGTCATCATCGAGAGGATGTAAAAATCGTGGAGCCGGTTATTGAATTACACAACATAACGAAGTCCTTTGAAATGCGCCAAGAAGGAGCATCGCTCTGGCGTAATTTGGGTAGCCGGCTGCGTGGCGAACCAGTTGTTGGGGTGACGCGCAAGGTCGTGCTTTCAGATATTTCGTTTGACATCCACAGGGGTGAACGCGTCGCGCTGATAGGACGCAATGGTGCGGGCAAAAGCACGCTGCTCAAGATAATCAGCCGTATTCTCAAGGCGGATAGCGGAACGTTTACGGTACGTGGTTCGATTACGTCGTTGCTCGAACTCGGGGTGGGGTTTCATCCGGAGCTGACTGGTTCCGATAACATCTTTTTCTATGGCGCACTGATGGGCAAAGACCGCGCACAAGTCAATCAAGTCTATGACGAAATCTGTGCGTTTGCAGACATCGGTGGGTACATCGATCAGCCCGTTAAACTCTATTCATCGGGTATGTACCAGCGCCTTGGGTTTGCGTGTGCATTTGCCATGCGACCCGATATGTTGATTGCAGACGAAGGGTTGTCGGTCGGTGATTTCATCTTTCAAAAGAAATGCGAAGAACGCATCCAAGACATCGTGCGCGACGGGTCAACCTTTCTCATGGTTGCCCATAGCGCGCATCAGGTGCGGCGCATCGCTGAGCGCGGAATATGGCTCGAAAACGGTCGCGTCGAACGCGATGGCCCAGTCATTGATGTGCAGGATGCATACACGAAGTTCTTGATAGTCGAAAAAAGCCGCAGCGATGCCAAAGCGCAAGATGCGAAGCAGCAGCACCTTGCAAACGTAGCCGAATCAATAGAGTCCAAGCCAGCACCGGGTATCGAAGGTCCGCTGGTGCGCATCCTGGGTGCAAAGTCTGTTGCAGATTTCGCCGAATGGGAGCCCAATACCACGTACGAAGTAATGGTTCGCTTCGAAACGCTGGTCGATTTCGTCGAACTCCGGCCACGTGTTCGTTTGACATCGGTCGCCGATGAACAAAATGTTGTCGAAAACAATTACATGGGTCAGCCGGCGCTCGAGTTCGCCGCTGGGATCCATCAATTCAAAGTGACATTGCCGGTGTTGAATCTCCGTGGTGGGCTGTACCGGGTCGAAATCGATTTATTTGACGAGTCTTCTGCGCTCTCCCTTTCTTCGAATAGAGATGTCCTCATCCAATTCAATCGTAATGCACGCAAACCCGATATCGCGCAACTGACCATCGGCACGATCAAAGTAGAGCCATTCGACGTCTGACCATGATCCCGCCTCACCGCATCTGTGAGGCGGGAGGTGTATGGCTTATGGGTTGCCATTGAGTTTGGCGATAATCGCATCGACATCGTAGACGCACCCGGCCCATGTGCCGCCACTCGCATGTTGGAGCGCTGCCCATAACCGTGTGTCTGCCGGGAGAAGCGGGTGAGCGCTCAGATCTTCACGACTTGCTCGACCTGCCAACATCGTCGTGCCATACTGTGCATCGCCGACGTCTATACCATGGCCGATGAGATTGACTCTCCCCACTAATGTCTGGCGGTCAATGATTATCTCGATGATATCGCCATCGATGATTTTGCCAATTGGCCCCCCTGCAAGCGCTTCTGGTCCTACATGGCCGATACAAGCGCCGGTACTCACCCCCGAAAACCGCGCATCCGTAATCACTGCCACGTCACGGCCCCAGCGGAGGTGCTTGAGGGCCGATGTGACTTGGTATGTTTCTTCCATACCGGTACCCATCGGTCCGCCACAGATGAGCACGATGATATCGCCGGCCACGACGTGCCGATCCCCTTGTCCCTTTATTGCACGCACGGCGTCTCGCTCACGCAAAAAGACTTTCGCTGGGCCGATTTTGCGATAGACTCCGTCTGCATCGACTACTTGTGGATCGATGGCGGTGCTTTTGATAACCGATCCTTCGGGTGCAATATTGCCGCGTGGGAAGGTCACGGTCGACGTCAGTCCTGCCTGCCGCGCGCTCTCTGGGGAGTGGATGACGGTATCGGGGTCGACGCCATCACGCGTATGGAGCAGGGAGCGAATGGTGTGCCGCCGTTCTGACTGCTCCCACCAGTCGAGGACGGTGTCGAGCGATTCACCCGTCACGGTACGCACACTGGTATCGAGCAGTCCCATCGTCCGCAAATGGAGCATGACTTCGGGGACACCACCTGCCATGAAGGCCTGTACGGTTACGTAGTTGCGTGGTCCGTTGGGCAGCACGTCGACTAGCCGTGGAACGCGGCGATTTATCGCCTCCCAATCATCGACCGTTGGTTGCCGCAACCCTGCGGCATGGGCGATTGCGGGGATGTGCAGGAGCAAGTTGGTCGAACCACCAAATGCAGCGTGGACCACCATGGCGTTGTGTATCGCCCCGTCGGTCAGGATGTCGCGGGTGGTAAGTTTGTCGCGCTGGAGGCGCAGGACCGCTTTCGCCGATGCGCTGGCAAGCTCGAGCCAGATTGGTTGACCAGATGGTGCAAGGGCAGAGTGTGGCAGTGCCAGCCCCAGTGCCTCTGCGACGACTTGACTCGTGGCAGCTGTCCCCAAGAAC
>JBFYTT010000397.1:0-4538 GCA_041300425.1 Roseiflexaceae bacterium | reverse complement strand
ATACACGTGTCCAGGTCACCGTTGAATCCCAAGTGACCCACTGCGCCGGCATACACGCCCCGGCGCGACTGCTCGAGCTCGGCAATGATCTGCATGGCCCGAATTTTGGGGGCGCCTGATACGGTCCCCGCCGGGAAGCAGGCCCGCAGTGCGTCGATCCCGCGCAAGTCGTCGCGCAGTTCGCCCGTCACATGGCTGACCAGATGTTGCACGTGCGAGAATTTTTCGACCTGCATGAAGCGCGGCACTTTGACTGTTCCCGGCTTGCTGACCCTGCCGATGTCGTTGCGCCCCAGGTCGACCAACATGAGGTGTTCGGCTTTTTCTTTCTCATCATGCAACAGCTGCTGCGACAACGCCTCATCTTCTTCGGGCGTTTTGCCGCGGGGCACCGTGCCAGCAATCGGGTGCGTCGTCACGACACCCTCTTCGACGCGCACCAGCAACTCGGGCGACGCACCGACCAGGATGCCATCTGGGCCCGTCACATAAAACATATACGGCGAGGGGTTCACCGTCCGCAACGCGCGGTAGACCGTGAACGGATCGGTTTTGACCGGCCGCGAGAAGCGCTGCGACGGCACCACTTGGAAGACATCACCGGCCGCAATGTATTCTTTGGCATGCAACACCCGCTCGACATACTCGCCCAACGACACATTCGACGTGGGGACGACCGGCGTGCCCGCCTCGCCCTCTTGCAATGCCATCCCGGCGGGGAGCGGTTGGCGCAAGCGGGCCACAATGGTGCGAATTTTCGCCGTCACCCGCTCGTACTCAAGCGCCAAATCTGCCGCATCGAGATGCACATGGCTGATAACCTTGATGCGGTGGCGCACGTGGTCAAAGACCAACAACGTGTCGACGAACTGCCACATCGCATCGGGCATCTCGTAGTCGCAATGCACAGGGCGCGGGATACGCTCAAAGTTGCAAACCGTCTCGTACGCCATATAGCCCACCGCACCTCCCACAAAGCGGGGCAGGTCGGGCAGGCGCACCGGACGGTAATCGGACAAATAGGACTGCAACAGTTCCAGCGGGTCATCGTATGCAATCGTCTGCTTGTAGCCAGCTTGGACGGCGTGCGCCTTGCCCTCGCTCATCCGCAAGGTCAGGTACGGCTCGGTGCCGATGAACGAATAGCGCGCCAGGTGTTGGCCGCCTTCGACCGACTCGAGCAAAAACGTCCACGGCCCCTGTGCGGTCTTGAGGTAGGCCGACACGGGCGTCTCGAGGTCGGCGGCTATTTCGGTATAGAGCGGGCACAGGTTGCCTAGGCTGGTCAAGGCCTGCATCTCGGTCAGCGACGGGATGAATTGCATACGGACCCCTTTCACACACGGGGCGAACACCACCGCCGCCGCGACGGCAACGACGGTGGGCGATGACTAATCCTTGAAGTAAAGCAAGCCCATGGCTTCGTCCATCATACGGACGGTTTCTTGGGCGATTTTGCGTGTTTTGGCGTTGCCGGCCTGCAGAATCTCGTCGACGAGTCTGGGCTTGGTCTCGTAGACCGCTCGCCGTTCACGCATCGGCTCGAGGAAGTTGTTAATCGCGATGGCCAGCTTCTTTTTGACCTCGACGTCGCCCACATTACCCGTCCGGTAGCGGTCTTTGAGGTCGTCCACTTCGGGTTTATCTGGGTTAAATATATCGTGGTAGATAAACACCGGGTTGCCCTCGACCTTGCCGGGGATGTCGGCGCGGATGCGGGCGGGGTCCGTATACATGGCACGCACCTTGGTCTCGACGGTTTTGGCGTCGTCTGACAGCAGGATGGTGTTGTTGAGGCTCTTGGACATCTTGGCTTGACCATCGGTACCCACCAAGGTGCCCCCTTCGGGCACAAGCACATCCGGCTCGGGGAAGACTTCACCGTACAAGAAGTTGAAGCGGCGCGCGATTTCACGCGTAATCTCCACATGCGCCTCGTTGTCTTTGCCCACCGGCACGAGGTGCGCGCGGGGCATCAGAATGTCGGCTGCCTGGAGGACGGGGTAGCCGAGCAATCCGAGGGGCAGCTGTTCGTCGTCGATCTGTGCGGCCTTGGCCATGTCTTTGATCGAGGGCAGGCGACTCAGGCGGGCGACCGAGACCAGCATTTCGAAGATCAAGTTGATCTGATAGATTTCTTTGACCGACGACTGCACATAAAACGTCACCTTCTCGGGGTCGAGGCCACAGGCGAGCTGGTCGAGAACCATGTCGCGGATGTTCTGCTCGACCATCATGATTTCGGCCTTATTCGGCTTGGTGGTCAGCGTGTGCAGGTCAGCGATGATGAAGTAGCATTCGTACTCGCTCTGCAAGCGCAGTCGGTTGGCAATCGAGCCGACGTAATGCCCGAGGTGGTATTTGCCGGTGGGTCGATCACCGGTCAGGATGCGCTTTTGTGCCATGGGGTTGCTCCTCAACACTCAAAAAAGGGTACAAAAAAACCGCCACTCCCTTGTGAAAGGAAGGGGACGGATGAATCATCCGCGGTGCCACCCCGCATTCGTCATGACTGACGCTCTTGTCGATGCAGCCACATGTGTGGGGTACATCTGCTGCCGTGATAACGGTGGCAGGTTCCGGCGGATACTACACAGGCTGTGCCCTTCGTGCCGCTGCTCCAAGGCCCATTCACACCTCGCGACACCACCGACTTTGCACCAACCGTCGGCTCTCTGGGGGGTCGTGATGAGGGGTTACTCTTCCTCTTCGTCGCAATATCCACATGATAGCGGGCTGAGAAAGGGATGTCAAGTGGGGCGAAGGTATGGTCGCAAGGGTGCGATCACGCAGAGGCGCTGTGCATCAGAGGACGCAGAGTCGCCCCAACGACACACCACGCAAAATGCGGGATAATAACGAGTGATAGGCAACATTCTTGGTCGCAGAAATGCAGGGGAACACACTATGGGTATTGCCGGAGATATAGTCCTCATCCTGATCGTCGCACTCATCGGTGGCGCCATTGCGCAACGACTCGGCCAGCCCCTCATCATCGGCTACATCAGCGCTGGTGTGCTGGTGGGCCCGTATACAGCGGGGCCGACGGTGTCCAAAATCCACGACATCGAGCTCTTGGCCGAAATAGGGGTCGCATTGTTGCTCTTTGCGTTGGGGATTGAGTTCAACTTCAAAAAGCTCGCCAAAGTGAAGTGGATTGCGTTCATTGGTACTCCCATCCAATTAGGTTTGAGTATATTGGTGGGCTGGGGCATCGCGTCGTTACTCGGCTGGGGCAACACTGCTGCACTCTGGGTGGGCTGTATTGTGGCTTTGTCGAGTACCATGGTCATCCTCAAAACGTTGTCTGCACAGGGTGAACTGGGCACGCTGGGTAGCCGGGTGATGATTAGCATGCTGATTATCCAAGACCTGGCGGTGGTGCCGATGATGTTAATACTGCCGGAGCTCAATAGCCTCGACAGCGGGGTGACCAATCTGCTCTGGGCAGGGTTGCGGGCAGCAATCTTTTTGGCGGTCATGATACTCGTCGGCACCCGCGTCATGCCCATGTTACTGCGCACGATAAGTCGGCTTGGGTCACGTGAATTGTTTTTGGTGGCAATTACCGCGATTGGGCTGGGGATTGGCTATGCGACCTACTTGGTTGGGTTGTCGTTTGCCTTTGGAGCATTCGTTGCAGGGATGATTCTGAGCGAATCCGAATACAGCCATCAGGCGTTGAGCGATATCGTTCCCTTGCGTGACGTTTTCAGCATGCTCTTTTTCGTATCAGTCGGGATGCTGATCAATCCAACGTTTGTCTGGTACAACGCGCTCGTTATCGGAGTCTTTGTGCTCGTGGTGATGCTGAGCAAAGCAACGATATTTGCGGTACTCAGCTATCTGTTCAAGTACCGCGGTGATACTCCCCTTGCGGTCGGATTAGGGCTCTTTCAAATGGGCGAATTTGCCTTTGTATTGGCACGTGTCGGGCTCGATCGCGAGATGTTGAGTCTTGATCAATACAACATCTTGTTGGCAACTGCATTGGTGACGATGATACTCACCCCGAGCGTGATGCGCCTGCGGCCACTGCTCTACCGGCTCCAGTGCCGGTTGTGGCCCGCACCGGTCGTGCAGTTCAATATCGTGGAGGACGAATCTGCGCTGCAACAACATGCGATTTTGGTCGGCTACGGTCGCGTCGGGCAGTACACTGCGCAGCTTTTGCAACGTCTTGGCCTCCCGTTTGTCATCATCGAAGCGGATCAGAATAGACTCGAATCGCTGCAAAAACAACATTTACCCGTAATCTATGGCGACGGTGCGAGCGCCGAGGTGTTACACGCAGCGCACATCGAACGTGCGCGAATAGTGTTGATTGCGGTGGGGTCGGCGGTCGATGTCGAGTCGATTGCACGGCAGGCGCGGACGGTCGCACCCACGGTACATATCGTTGCCCGGGCAGCGGTCATCAATCAGGTCGAAGTATTGCACGCATTGGGTATCCACGAGGTCGTACAACCCGAGTTCGAGGCAGGGCTCGAGATGATGCGCCAAACCCTGCTGCACTTTGGTATCCCATCGAGCACCAT
>JBFYTT010000377.1:0-14447 GCA_041300425.1 Roseiflexaceae bacterium | reverse complement strand
ATCATAGACACGGACGGACTCCGGATAGACTTTGGTGATGGCTGGGGTTTGTTACGCGCATCGAATACCGAACCGGTGATTACCACACGCTTCGAGGCGGTCAGCGAGGCACGGGCTGCGTTCATACGTGACCAACTACTCGGTGCGTTGCGTGAATATACCAGTACACTGGCATAGGCATCCGCGCAAATAAGCGTTCACAGAAGGAGCGGACCATGCTGAGTATCCGCCGGCGGCTTGCGACACTCGCACATCTCATCAAACCACTCGCACTGGCATTCGTCGGTGTGGCGATTTTGGCATTGGGTTTGGGGTATATCCTGGCAGAGCTTTACACAACCCTCAAGCTCCCCAATATTTTCTATTACCTCACCCTGCAATTTATCCCGCAGTTCTGGCGTGGCGCGCTCTTTTTGGCTGCTGGTGTTGGTACATTGACTGCGGGCATCTGGACACTGAGCGACAAAGTCGTTATCCCGATTGTCGGGCAGAGCCAGACCGAAGAAGTGCTCCTCGATTACCGGCGGACGGATCGCGCGCCGCGCCTTGCGGTCCTGTCGGGCGGTCCTGGGATGCTGGTGCTAGCGAGTTTGGGCCGTAATGTCGAGGCGATGACCTGCATTACCCCAGTCCAGGATCCGGTCGAGTACTATTACCGCGCTTCGAGCATGTTTCAGTTCGAAAAAGTGGTTTTTGTGGTTCCTACCCCACAGCCCATCCAAGTCACGTTTGTGCTGGATAACGGAGAACGGGTGCGACCAAGCGACCGCATCACCCACAACGAGGAGTACGCGGACCGTTCGGTGGTCGACGTGCAGCTCGACAGCCTGAGCGGCGATGTGCTCCAGGTGACGCGGCAGACCATCGATGCGATTGCCTCTGCCGATGCGATTATCCTCGGCCCTGGCAGTCTGTTCGAGAGCATTATTCCCAATCTGCTTATCCCCGAGGTACGTCAGGCGTTGGCCAATAGCCGTGCCAAAAAAATCTACATCTGTAGCATCATGACCGAGCCCGGGTTGACCAGTGGCTTTACCGTGGGCGATCATGTCCGTCAGATTGTGCGCTATGGAGGCTTTGCACCGGACTATGTTCTGGTCAATGCCCAACGCGTCGATGCCGAGGTACAGCGCATCTATGCCGCAGCCCATCAGATGCCGGTCTATTTGGCCCCCGAAGAGTACGAAGAGACCATCGTGCAGGGCAACAATCGCGGCGCAGGCAGTGATGTGGTGGTCGAAGGGGCTGTAGTGGTCGAAACGGATTTGGCGACCGCAGTTGTACAGATGACGGCCTCGCTCGAGGACCCCGGCAAGAGCCGCACCGTACGTGTGCTCCGACATGATCCGGACAAGGTATCTGCCGCCATTCAGGCGTTGTTGCGCCGAGGACGATAGCGCATGGAGCAGACCATCCTCTTGTTCGAAGACGAAGGCTACCAATCACTCCTGCCGTTGACGTATACGCGTACTGCGGCGGACATTCGGTGCGGCGTCTATACGTTGCGTGAGCGTCTGCATAGACTGTATGGCCAAGAGCCACAGGCGTTGACACGGAGTTATCTGGCTGATGTCTACGGCTCGGGGCGCTGGCCGTTGCAGGTATTGGCCAGCAATCGCCCCATCCTTCTCATCAATAGCCGTTTGATTGATTGCAGTTGCCTTGCCCAAATCGTTGAAGCACCCATCGGGACAATCCTCCTCAGCGACGACAACAACACTGCGCGCTCCGGTGGGACGTTGGTGGCTGCCCGCTTGTCGCCCAGCTTAGCAAGTGCGGTTTTTGCGTATCTGCTAGAGCAAAACGCTCAATTCGCTATCGAAGAACTCACCCGTTTTGGGACAGTTATCCGCCAACGGCCGCTGATGCTCAATTTCCCGTGGGACATCATCGCCGCCAACGCCGATATGATTAGCAGCGATGCGCCGCTGCTTGAGCGTGACCACTATGTGCCGGCGCTCCAGCATCCCGATGCGGCATTGTGGCAGATCTATGCGCCTGAACGCATCATGGTGCATCGTGAGGCACGCATCGAAGGGCCGGTTGCGCTCGATGCGCGCGATGGGGTGATTATCGTCGGCAATGCCCGCATCGAGCCATTTAGTCTGCTCCAAGGACCCGTCGCTATCCATGACGGCGCACTCATCTCGGGCGCACGTGTCCGTGGCGGCACGACGATTGGGCCGGTGTGTCGTATCGGTGGCGAAATCGAAAACACCGTCGTCCAGGGGTACAGCAACAAGCATCACGACGGGTTCTTCGGTCATTCATACCTCGGTGAATGGGTCAATGTAGGTGCTATGACGACGACCAGTGACCTCAAAAACACCTACGGGACAATCAAAGTCACCTTGGATGGGTACGGGCAGGTCGACAGTGGTCGGCTGAAGTTAGGATGCTTTTTGGCGGACCATGTCAAGCTGGGCATTGGTGTGCACCTCAATGGTGGGTCAGTGGTGTCCACTGCATCCAACATCTTCGGCACGCACTTTGCACCCAAGACCATCCCGGCATTCACCTGGGGTGGCGAGCGCTTCCGTGAGTTCCGCATCGATCGCATGATCGACGTGGCGCGCAAAGTAATGGGGCGGCGGAATGTTGTGTTGACGGCCGCGCAGGTGGCGATTTTGCAGCATGTGTTTACGGTGACCAGTCGGGACCGTGGTGATCAGGATGACGATATCTTTGGGTAGTACCGAGTAGGAAGAGGGACGCTGATGCATATGGTAATCATGGGCGCAGGCCGCGGCCTCGTCAATACCATTCGCGCCGTGCGCCCACTGGTCAAACGCTTGACCGTGGTCGTACCGAGTAGCAACGACAGCGGTGTAGATGCGTTGATTCGGCGCATGGGACCGTTCCCCGGCGCTGGCATGGCACTGCAGATTATCCAACAGTTTGGAACCGATGCAGCAGCATGCCGGCTCATGCAGCAGGTATTTCCTCCCTTTGGGACGCCATACGATAATGTGCCATTCGCCGTTTTCGATACCCTGGCGCATGCACTCGCCGGCGGATCATTGAGCGATTCGATGCAACGTTTGCGTACAACCGTCCACTGCGATATCGATGTCTTGATGGCGACTGAGTCTGTCCATGATGTGTTGGTGCGCGGGGATGCCCCTGCCCCCGAACGGAGTAGTAGCTACTTCGGCCGGGCCCACACGGGGGCAGTCCAGCAGATCACCCTAGATCCACCGGTTAATGCCAACCCGGCAGTCATCCACGCCCTCAAAACGGCCGACGCGGTGGTGATTGCCCCGGGTGCGCTGTACAGCGAAGTGTTGCCCTGTCTGCTGCCCGATGGCATCAGCGAGACCCTCAAATCTATCCGTGGTCGGGTTGTGTGCATTGCCGGGTTAACCACCATCCCCGGCCAAACCGATGCGTACCGGGCGGTCGATTACGTCGCCCGCATCGCCCGTGCCCTCGGGCGCGGTGCCATCGACGTCGCACTCATTAACACCGTCGGCTATAGCCCCACCGAGCTGGCTTCCCTGCGTACCGCCGGCAGCACGCCCATGCGATACGACCCTGCAGATCACGACGTGCTCGACGCACTCGGGGTTGCGTTTATCGGTCGTGAATTGCGCCGATCGCCCATGCCCCAGGACGGGTCAGACGCGCATGCGCTGACCACCCACGACGAACTCGAGCTCCGGATGGGCTGTATGATGGCTTTGAAAGAAGCATCGTAACGCGGTTCGTCCTGATTGCTTTTTTCATGAGAAAAGGATGCTCACATGCACGACCCACGCATCGACCGACTCGCCGAGGTATTGATTCGCTATTCGCTCAATGTCCAGGCCGGCCAACTGCTCCGCCTGCGTGGGCCAGTGAGTGCCACGCCATTGATCCGTGCACTCTACCGCGAGACCGTCAAAGCCGGAGCACATCCGTTGTTGCGCTTGTCGCTCGACGGTCTCGACGAAATCTTTTTTCAGCACGCCAACGATGATCAGCTCGGCTACGTGCCGCAGGTCACCCGCGACGAAGTCGAAACAATCGACCGCGACATGTACATCATCGCCGACGAAAACACCCGCAGCCTGAGTGGTGTCGACACTGCCAAAATGGCCGCCCGACGTGCTGCGATGAGCCCGATGTCGAAGCGTTTGATGGAACGCACCGCCCTCGAACAGATGCGTTGGTGCTTGACGCTGTTCCCCACCAATGCCCTGGCCCAAGAGGCCGAAATGTCGCTGAACGACTACGCCGATTTTGTTTTTGCCGCTGGGAAGCTCGATCAAGCAGATCCTGTCGCCGCATGGCAGGCTCAACGCGCCGAACAAGAGCGCTATATCCAACGCCTGTCGGCCGCAGACCACATCCATATCGTTGCCCCAGGGACAGATCTTCACTATTATGTGAAAGGGCGGAGCTGGGTCAACTGCGCCGGTGACCGCAACTTCCCCGATGGCGAAGTTTTTACCGGACCCGAAGAACAGAAAACACATGGATTTATCACCTACAGCTTCCCCGCTATCTATATGGGGCGTGAGGTGTCAGGTATTCGGCTTGAATTTGCCGACGGCAAGGTGGTCAAGGCGACTGCCGACAAAGGGCAGGAGTTGTTGGATTCGTTGTTGGGGATGGACGAGGGGGCACGCCGCTTGGGCGAAGTCGCCTTTGGGACGAATTACGGCATCCAGAAATTCTCACGGCAGATTTTGTTCGACGAGAAAATCGGCGGCACGGTGCACCTCGCATTGGGTGCAGCCTACCCCGAGACTGGCTGTAGCAATCAGTCGGCGCTCCACTGGGATATGATTTGTGACCTGCGTCAGGGTGGAGTGGTCACTGCCGATGGGCAGGTTATCCACCGCGACGGCCACTTCGTCTAAAACACACCACGAAAGGCAGGTGCAGCATGGCTATTGATCGTACCCGGTACCCGTTGACCGCGGCTGCATTTGACCGGATGGGGGCCGAAGATCACGGAGCGCGGATCCTGCAGATGGATACCGTCTGGGAGGGCATCCGTGCACGGGTTGCTTCGGGCGAGCAACTCCCCGTGCCGCACCTGTGGAACGTGGTCACCGACGCGGAGTACACGCAGGCTGCCCGGTCGTTGTCGTGGCAGGGCGATTTGGTCTACGCGGGCTCTGGGCTGGGTCTGTTACACGCCTACGAAATGGCACGGCGTGGCTGGCGCGTGTTGATTTTTGATCGTACCGAAGTCGGTTGTGTCCACCGTGAGTGGAACATCTCGCGGAGCGAGCTCCAGGCACTCGTCGATGGCGGTGGGTGGACCTGGGCAGAACTTGATCAGGTGATTATGAACGAGTATCGCGACGGACTCGTGCGATTCTACCGCGATCGCGAGCCCGTCACGTTGCATTTGCCCGAAGTCCTCAATATTGCCCTCGACGCCGGCGCATTGCTGGCCATGACACGTACCAAGCTGGCGGCTGTTGGTGCCGAGATTGTTGATTTTTGTACCCTCGATGCAGTCACCGTATCATCGGACACACAACAGCCAGTATTGGTGCGGGTACGCACGGCAGAGAACACGACCCGCACCTATGGGGCACGCGTGGTTGTCGACGGGATGGGCACTACCAGTCCGTTATCGCTGCAACGCTTTGCGGGGCGACCATACGCCGGTGTCTGCCCCACGGTGGGAACAGTGGCCAGCGGGTTCGTCGAGGGCGAGGCACCGGCGTTGCACGATCGTACCGTGGGCGATATTTTGTTGACGGTCAGTGATGCACAACAGACCCAACAGTACATGTGGGAGGGGTTCCCTGGTCGTGGCGATGAACTGACGGTGTATCTTTTTTACTACGATACGCTCATCCCCGGCAAGCCACTCGGTCGGCCGTCGCCGACCTTGCTCGCGTTGTTTGAGGAGTATTTTTTGCATCTCGAAAGCTACAAGCCGAGCAATGGCGCAGTTCATCATCACAAACCGGTGTACGGCTACATCCCGGCGCGGCATTCGTTGCAGCGGACCGAAGCGCCGTTGCTGCGTGGCGTCTTGCCTATCGGTGATGCGGCAGGACAACAATCGCCGCTGACGTTCTGCGGGTTCGGCTCGCATGTCCGCAATTTGCGCCGCACGACGGGTATGCTCGACACCGTGTTGCGGTCGGGGCTCGAACAAACGGATGCATTGGCGTTGGTCTCGCCGTTCCAGGTGAATGTGTCGCTCAATTGGGTGTTTAGTCGATTTATGCAACCATGGGGGCAAACCGATGCTGACGTCAACACGCTACAGCATCATTTCATGGGAGTCCTCGAACGCCACGGGACTGCCTTCGCGACCCGCTTCTTCCGCGACGAGATGCGCTGGAGCGATTACCACAAAATGATTTTGGGGATGTTTTTTGCCTATCTGCCGATTGTGGGGATCGCGGGTCGGGTCCTGCGGCTACGCACGTTTGATTGGATCGCAGACTATCTGCGCTTCACCTGGGCTGGTGCATTGGCTGCGGGGGCACGGGTCGTCGGGGTGACCATGCTCGAACGGATGGCGGCGGATTTGCCGATCCGCTGGCGCCTGCGGCTGTTGGCCCAAATCGGTGAATGGCGGGTAATGGGCTGGGACCGCTGAGGATTTGGTCGTCTGTTGTCCACAAAGTGCAGAGACAATCATCGAGGGTGCTGATGCAATTCAGCACCCTCGATCGGTCACCGGTCTGGTCCGGGCACGAACTGTACCGTATATGGGTTATGCGTCGATGACGGCCTCGAACTGGCGCACCTCTTCGGCGATGACTGCCAAGCTACCCTCCCAAAAGGTGCGTTGGGTAATGTCAATTCCCATGGTCCGCGCCAGGGTGGCGGCGTCTGCGGTGCCGGTGCTACTGAGGAGCATGTCATAGCGATTGGTAAAGGACGTTGGGTGGTCGAGATAGAGTGCGTACAGGCCTTGCCCGAAGAGCTGGCCAAACATGTACGGATAGTTGTAAAACGACCGACCGGTGCTGTAGTAGTGGCCTTTGACGGCCCACATGTAGGGATGCAGGGTCGCTTCGGCGAGTCCGTCTCCGTAAGTCTCTCGCTGGGCTTGGAGCATGAGCGCGCAGAGCTCGTCGGCCGAGAGTTCACGCTGCTGGCGCTGTGCGAACACGCGCGATTCGAACAGGTAGCGGCTGGTGATGTCGACAACGACCTGGGTCGATCGTTGCAGCGACGACTCGAGGATTTCGATTTTGCCGTTGGCGTCGGCGTGGGCGAGTGCGGCGTTTTGGGCGAGGGTCTCGCAGAAGATACTGGCAGTCTCGGCAAGCGTCATGGGGGTATCACGGTTGAGAGACGTCTGTCCGGCCAAGTTGAGGTTGTGGTAGGCGTGGCCGAGTTCGTGGGCGAGGGTCATGATGCTCCCGATGGATGGCTTGTAGTTCATCAGGACACGTGATTCGTCACGTTGCAGCCCCATACAAAATGCACCATCGACCTTGCCGTGGCGCGGCTCGGCGTCGATCCAGCCATCGTTGATGGCGCGTTGGGCGAATGCGCCCATGCGCGGCGAGTAGGCACTGAACTGTTCGACAACGAATGCCGACGCTTCGTCGAAGCTCCACGAGCGGCTTTCGGCGGCGACAGGGGCGAACAAATCGTACCAAGGGAGCGACGTGCCGGCCCGCAGGCGGCGGGCTTTGGCCTGCAAATAGCGGCGAAACAACGGGAACGCGTCGTGCGCAGCGCCCAACATTGCATCGAGGGTGGCCCGATCCATGCGGTTGTCGGCTAGCGAGATGTCGAGTGCTTGGGCGTATCCGCGCCGCTTGGCCAGGGTGTTGACTTCGCCTTTGATGGCATTGAGTGCCATGGCGAGCGGTGTGGCTTGGGTCTTCCAGGCAGTGATTTCGGCATCGTAGGCGGCACGGCGCGACTCGCTGTCGGCGTCGTACGCCATGGCACGGATGGCACTCATTGGCTGGTCACGGTCGTCGTAGCGCACGCTGAGCTGCGAGGTGACGGTGCTATGGAACCGCGACCACGCGCCGCCGCCACTGACATTAAGCTCCGATGCGAGAGCCTCGGCCTCGGGCGACATCTGATGAAGCGCGCGCCGGCCGGCTTCTTCGAGCATAAAACGATGTGTCTGGATATACGAAGACTGATCGGCCAACGTGGCGATGTCGAGGCACCCGGCCCAGGCGGTCAACCGAATCGACAGTTGACTGAGGCGCACCATCCGGCTCCGAAGCTCGCTCTGCTTGGCCTGGGCGACGTCATCGCGCGAGTTGGTGCTGACGAATTGATACACATAGGCGTGGAGCGTGCGGAGTTGTTCTGACAAGCCGGCCATATGTTGCAGCATTTGCTCGACGGTCGCTGCGGGGACGGTCTGCTGTCGGTCATGTTTGGTCACCAGGTAGCGGTCGTAATCGCTGACTGCTGCATCGAGGGCTGCGTCAAGGGCGGTAATCGCACTGGCGAGTGCTGGGTCGGTTAGGTTTGCAAAGGGGGTATCGGTGCGCCATTGTGGCATTGGAGTCATGCTGGTTCCTCTCGCTTGGTGCGACAACTGCGGAGTGTTTGGGGTATCATAGCAAAGAACATCCCCAGGCCGCACGGACGTGGAGAGTGACACGAGGACCATATGCCGAGTACCAGCAATCTGACCCCGCCAGTCGTCACCCGTGACGGCCGATTAATTACCATTCGTCTCATCCAATCCGAAGACAAAGATGCGTTGTTGGCCTTTGGCACTGCCCTCCCCGAAGAAGACTGGCTCTATCTCGAAAGTGACATGCGCAGTGCAGACACCGTCGCCCGGCTTGCCAATGCCCAAGGTGCCGAGCACTGGCGCCAGGTCGTCGCCGTCGACGGTGAGCGCATCGCCGCTTATGCGTCGATTCGCATGCAGGCGGGGCGCTACAGTCATGTGGCAGCGGTGCAGATGGTGGTTGGTGAGGATTGGCGTCGCAAAGGGCTCGGTCGAGCCATGGGCGCGGTCATCGTGGCCGAGGCCCAACGACTCGAGGCAAGCAAAATCATCGCCGAGATGCTCGAGGCCCAACGCAATGGTCAAGCCATCTTCGCGCATCTCGGCTTTCGGACCGAAGGGACTCTGGTAGCGCATGCCCGTGACCGCTTCGGCAAACGGCACAACCTGGTAGTGATGGCACTCGTCATCGAATAGACGCGTCGTTAGGTCCACGCATCGGTCAGCTCTTTGGCGGTCTGGTACAACGCAGCGATGCGTGCCAACCCCTCGGGGGTGACCGATTGCATGTTGCGGTAGACCTGCTTGTCGAGCATCAGTTCTTTGTTGCCCTCTGGCCAGATGCGCCACGAATCGTTATCGATGACATCGGCCACGACCAGCTGCCCAACGGACGTTAATCCGCATTCGATTTTGAGGTCGACGAGCGTGATCGTCTGAGCGGCGAACGCCTGCTCGATCGCCAAAAATACCCGCCGAGCGATACGCCCCAGGGCGGCACAGCGCTCTGTGGACGCGATACCAGCGGCGTTGAGCTCGGCAACGGTCATGAGCGGATCGTGGTTGGCATCGTCTTTGAAAAAGAACTCGACGACCAACGGATCAAAGCGCTGACCCTCGACGACCTCTGGGTGCCGTTTGAGGTACGAACCAGTCGCCCGTCGGCGCGTGACGATTTCGATGGGGATCATCGTACAGCGCTGCACCACCATCGTGTCGGCAGTGGGTGCAGCGACATAATGAGTGGCGATGCCTTGGCGGGCCAGGAGCGCAAAGACATTGGCGGTGGTTGGGCCACTCAGGAGCGCCTTGCCTGGGATGGTATCGCGGCGTGCGCCGTCGCCGGCAGTAATGGCGTCTTTGTGCTGCATGATGGCCAAAGCGGGGTCGCTGGGGTGGGCGTAGATTTGTTTGGTTTTGCCCTCGGCGAGCAGTGCTCCGTATTGCATGTCAGGCCTCGTTGGCTATGCGCGAGATGATGTGGTCCCACGCCGTAAAAATCATCAAATGCCCTGCGTCGGGGATGACCGACACGGTGGTTTGTGGCAGGACCGCTTGCAAATCCTGAACGACGGATGGTGGTGTGATGAGATCATCGCTCCCATAGACGGCGTATACAGGGTGGGGTATCTGCTGATATGCAATCGGCCAATGCGTCGTTACCAAGCCCATATCAACGAGGTAGCCGTCATATCCTTGGCGAAAATTCTCGGCCAACATAGTGCGGAACACGACACCATCGGCTGCATCGATGAAGCTGTTTTCGGCTGCGGTAAACGTGGTGCGCATGATTTTTATGCCGAACGTCGCTGCCCGTTCGCCTTTCCCAATCAACACGCTCGCAGCGCGGGCTACGGTCCGCCGCATGGATGGTGGCAGACTATTGCCCAGCGAGTGGAACAGGCGATTCATCGTCGTCATCTTTTGAATGTCTGCCGCCGCAGACGGCGCCATGCCCGAGACGAGGTGGATGCAACGCACACGCTCGGGGTAGAGGCTCGCATACGAGAGCGCGTAGGGGGTGCCCGCCGAATACCCCACCAGAGTCACGGTGTCGACACTGGCTGCAGCCAGGACTGCGTTGACATCAGTACTCCAGTCGGCGAGCGTGCGTACCGGTTGCGGGCTTGAACGACCGAGGCCTGGTCGCTCGATGATGATCAGGCGGATGCCGTGCGTATCGAGCACTGCAGTCGATGGGACCTGCACCCGTGCGCCGGGCAGACCATGACACAACAACACACATCTGCCGGTGCGCGGACCACTGTCGCTGTACGAGACGTTCCGCCCATCAGGCAGGGTCAGCAGATGGTCGCGGGTCATACCAACGTCACCCCCGTGCCTGCAACGACTGCACCCACACGGCGTGCCTCGGGGATTAAATCCAACGCAGCCGCGACTGCGGTTGGTGGCAACACGATGAGCATGCCAAGCCCCATGTTGAACGCATGGAACGCGTCGTGTTCTTGGATCTTGCCTGCATCGACCAACAGTTCGAAGATCGCTGGGATTGGCCAACTGCCCCGTTGGATATGAGCCCCACACCCTTCGGGCAGGATGCGCGGCAGATTGTCGTAGACTCCGCCACCCGTGATGTGAGCCATGGCATGTACGGTGATGCCTGCCTGTTGCAACGCAGTGTACTCGTTCAAATAGCAGCGATGCGGCGCGAGGAGCGCCTGACCGACGGTCAATCCGCCCAGCGCGGCTGGCGTTGCGTCGTACCCACCGATGGTGTCGACCAATCGTCGCGCGAGTGAATAGCCGTTGGTATGCAACCCGCTCGACGGCAACGCGATGATGGCGTCGCCGACTGACACCGTCGCAGGCAACATGGCCCCCCGCTGGGCGACGCCGACGATGGTACCGGCCACATCGAACGTGTTTTCACGGTAGACACCCGGCATTTCGGCGGTCTCGCCCCCCAAAATCGCACATCCGGCCGCCCGACATGCACCGGCCATACTCAGGACGACTGCGGCGACGTGTTCGGCATTGAGGACGTCGACTGCGATGTAATCGAGGAAGAACAGCGGCCGTGCGCCCTGCACCAAAATGTCGTTGATACAGTGATTCACAAGGTCGGCGCCAATCGAGGTATAGTCGTTGCACGCGGCCGCGACGAGTGTTTTGGTGCCGACGCCGTCGGTCGATGCCACCAACACCGCATCATGGAGTGAGTTGACCGCTTTGCTCAGGTCGAAGCATCCGCCGAACGCACCCAGTCCCGCCATGACTGCAGGGGTATAGGTGGATTGCACGGCCGCGCGCATCAGCGTGACCGCACGATTGCCTTCGGCAATATTGACCCCTGCTGTGGCGTACGTGCTCATCTCGTGCCTCCTAAAAATGTATGCGTCTGCGCCAGAGCGAGACACTCTGGAGCAGCCCAACTGCCGCAAACGACGTCACCGTGAAGCTCCCGCCATACGAGATAAACGGCAACGGGATACCAGTAATCGGCATAATCGACATGTTCATGCCTGCATTAACCATCACGTGACAGAGGAACATCGCCGCAATGCCGCCGGCGATCAGCCTACCAAACAAATCTCGTGAATTGGTCGCGATGTCGAGTGCCTGCCAAATGAGCAACCCAAGAAAGAAAAGCATACCTGCGGTACCCAAAAACCCCAACTCTTCGCCGGTGATTGCAAAGATGAAGTCAGAATACTGCACGGGCAGGTAGTTCCCTTGGCTCATCACACCGTTGGTCCAGCCTTGGCCGGTCAACCCACCCGATCCGATTGCGGTCAGCGATTGTATGATGTTCCACGCACCAGATTTGAGCTCAGGGTCGTATTTGATGGGATCGAGAAAGATGAGTAAGCGCGTCCGCTGATAGGGCGCAAGAATATACGTCCAACCGAAGTAGAACAGCGGCGTTCCCACCCCTATCAACGTAATGATTTGGGGGATGGTGATACCGGCTATCCAGGTAATGGTCAGCCACACCGATGCGAACACCAGCGCAGTCCCAAAATCCGGTTGAATGAACACCAGCAAGAGCGGTACACCGAGCAACAATGCACTGCCGATAAACGGCCGCCAGGTGCCGAGACTCCGTTCTTGACTAGCCCAGAAGCCAGCCAGCACCAAAATAATGACCAATTTGATGGGCTCTGATGGCTGAACCGTGCGCATCCCGAAGTCCAGCCAGCTCTGTGCACCACCACGGATGTTGCCGTAAATCAGCACGGTCGCCAGCAGGATGATGCTCAGCACATAGAGGGGGAACGTCCAACTTTGAAATGCGTGGTAGTCGAGAAACGTCACGGCGACCATCACTGCCAAGCCGATGAGCACATTGACCAAGTGACGGTTGAAGTAGCCCAACGTCATCGGGTCATTTAATGTCGCGCTATAGACCATGGTGATGCTAAAAACAGACAGGCCAACAAGCGCAAAGGCCAAGACCCAATTGTAATCACGCCAGACAGAAGTGTTCATGTGTCACCATTGTGTAAACCCCCCAAATTATACCCTGATTCGCGCTGACCGTATCCTGATGCATCAGGTGCGCGTGCGTACGCGCACGTAGTAGCCGTGGCCTTCGTCGCGTACCTCGCCGCGTAATTCGCGCATCAGCAAATCACCGAGTAGGTCAGCGCTGCCGCGATTGGTAAGGCGGCATAGTTCGTCTATGTGGGTGGCCGTCTGCAAAAGCGCAAGGAACGGGTCTTCGTCGGGCGGTGGAACTGCGCCAAAGCCTAGGTATGCCGCTACATCATCGGCATTGCGCACAGGCACGGCCCCTTGGGTCAACAGGGCATTGCAGCCAGCGCTTTTGGGCGAATAGATCGATCCCGGTACAGCCATGACGTCGCGCCCTTGATCGAGGGCTGCTTTCACCGTAATCAGTGCTCCACTCGTCGTGCCCGCTTCGACCACAATGACGGCGCTCGATAGCCCGCTGATGAGCCGGTTCCGAGCGGGGAACAACGGCGGGCTGGCCCGTGTGCCCGGATAAAACTCACTTACCAGTGCCGAGTGTGCGTGTGCCAATATGGCGTTGGCGAGGGTTCGGTTGCGTTCGGGGTATATCAAATCTACGCCCGAAGGGAGGACTGCAACGGTGGCACCACCGGCTACCAACGACTCGTGATGGGCGATGGTGTCGATCCCCATGGCCAATCCGCTGACGATGGTGAAACCTTTGGCGGCTAGGTCGCCGGCAAACTGCCGGGCCACCTCGGTCCCGTACGGAGTCGGCGCACGTGTCCCCACGATACTCACCGTTGGATGCTGGAGCCCGCTCAGACTGCCGCGTACAAATACAATCGTGGGTGCGCCGGGGATGTGTTTGAGCAATCCGGGGTAATGCGGATCCGCGGTTGTGACGACTTGGATGCCCGCCTGCCAAAGCCGGTCGTATTCGTGTTGCGGGTCGGATTGGCTGCGCTGACGCAGGAGTTCCGCAGTGAGGTGCGCGGGCACGCCAGCCGCGCTGAGTGCGCGCCGATCCGCATTCCAGACTGCGCTCGCGCTGCCGAAGCCTTCGACGAGCCGTGCAATACGCAACGGGCCGAGCCCGTCGATGCGGACCAACCCGAGCAACGCGATGTTTTCTTGCATACAAAACTCCCCTCTGTCGTGCCATACAGGGGGAGTGTGCCAGGGGAGCGTTACGCAATCATTACCAACGGCTGGATTATTTGCGCTTCCACTCGGCGATATTCCAGGTAATTGGTGCAAGGGCGTCGGGAGCGACTCCGGTCACATTGGCACTCATCAAGGCGACTCCGAGACGCTGGAAGAGTGGAAGTGACGGCAGTTCTTTGGTAAAAAGCTGCTGCTGGAGAATGTATTGCTCTTTTTGGACGGCTTTGTCGAGAGATGTCGCAGCCGTTTTGACGGCATAATCGGCATCACGCATACACCAGCCTGCAAAGTTGTTGCCGATATGCCCGTTGGTATCGCTCGGGACCGATGCGCAGCTCCACAATGGTAATCCCGCAGGGTCGGGTGATGCAATCCAGGCAAACAAAGCCAAATCGAATTGGCGCAAAACGAGCGGACCACTGGGTGCAAAGATTTCTTCAGGGGG
>JBFYTT010000361.1:0-5405 GCA_041300425.1 Roseiflexaceae bacterium | reverse complement strand
TTTGAACTTTCAACGAGGAATTGTCGTTTCAGAAAAAGGGAAGCGGCCTGCGGAAACGCCGGCCGCCTTTCTTTATCTTGATGCAGACAAAGAGAAATGATTGTTACCCGTACACACAGATGGCACAAAAATCACCGGACATGCGTTGTACCGACGCACATCCGGTGTATGTATGCGCACGCTAGAGGCAGTGCGGAGGTGCCGAGACAACCGCCAGCTGATTGTAGAGGGTCACATCATCGGTATAGCCGAGATTGACATGACGCACGGCACCGGATGCGTCGTGCACGATGGTCGTCGGCACGGTGAAGATACCCAGTTTTTTGACGAGGTCTTGATGCTCTTCGATGCGTAACTGCGTTACTGGCAGATCTGCCCGCTGGGTACGCAAGCGTGTGAGTGCAGGCTTCTGAAGCTTTTCACATTGCACACAACCATCTGCTGACAATGCAATCACACCCGACTTGCCGCGATTATCCGATGGGATGTCAATGGTTTGTGTGGTCGCACGGCGGCTGACGTAGGTCATGTACGCACGTATGAGTACGACGGCCACGACGACTCCGAGCAGAATTAATATGCGTTCAATCATGATTACCCCCGTAGCCGTGCCAATTGTGCATACATGAAACAGCCAGCGCAGAAGCCCGTCGTCACGTTGATGAGTGCCAGGGTTAGGACCAATAGGCCAGCCCCCCACGCAAACGTCAGCGCACCGATGCTCCCTGCGGCGACACCGATAATGAGGACGCCGAAGCCTACCTGCTGCGCAAATCGGTGCGGGGCAGGGTCTTCGTTGACGCGTTCGGTACGGAGCACATTGGCCCGCACCAGCGCACGGTAGGCAATTAACTGTGGTGCATACGACGGAGCGATCATGGTCATCCCGAGCATGATTGCAGCAATCATCAAGCTCACGGTGCTACCTGCGATAAATCCGATTGCCAAAAGGGTGATTAACGTGATTTGGGTGAAGCGCTGCGCGCTTCGGTCGAATGTTGCTGGGGTCATTGGGGCCTCTTATATACGAGTAATCTTATCAACTCACTAAATAGAGTATAGCGGTGCGATTGTGACGTGTCAATAGAAATTCATGAGTAATTCATGTATGTATGTCGACTATTAATACTTGCACAAAAAACCGTCCACGACCGATTCGGTCGTGGACGGGATGGCGTGTGGCTGATTTAGCTACGGATTTTGGCGCCGTTGTCGTGTTCGACGCCACGGATGATTTTGGCACGGAGCTTGGTGACTTCTTCGTCGCTGAGGGTGCGTTCGATGCTGCGCAAGGTGATACGAAACGCCAGGCTGCGCACGCCGTCGCCCAGATTTGCGCCGGCGTAGACGTCGAAGAGTTCGATACTACTGAGTGCGTTGCCGGCGTACTTGCGGATCGACGCTTCGATGGCCTGTGCACTGACCGCAGTAGGTGCAATGAACGCGAGGTCTTGGCTGGCCGCCGGGTAGCGCGAGATGCTAGTGTAGCGGGGCACGCTGGCGTGGGCAAGGATGAGCTCGAGGTTGAGTTCGGCGACGGCGACGCGCATGGCGGGGATGTCGAAGCGGTCGCGGGCGTCGGGGTGGAGTTCACCGAACGATCCGACAACGTGCGACTCTTTGCCCACGGTGAGGATAAGCGCTGCGCTGCGGCCGGGTTGGAGGTGCGGCAGCTCGGTTGCTGCCACGCTGACGCCGCTGATGTGCAGGCGTTCGCAGAGGAGTTCAACGATGCCTTTGATGTCGTAGAAGTCAATGCTGTCGGCAGTGGCGGCGTTCCAGGCGGTGGTGTGGCGTTTGCCGGCGACGACGATGGCGACGCGCAGAGGCTCGGCCGGCAGGATCGCGTCGGCGCGGCGATGGTAGACATGACCGACTTCGAACAATCGCGTCATGCCGCGCTCGCGGATATTGACCGCGGCCGATTCGAGCAGGGTGGGGAGGATGTCGCGGCGCATATACTCACGCTCGGGCGAGAGCGGGTTGGCGAGGTGCAAGTAGTCGTCGGACTCGAGTTCGACCGGGTTGAGTTTGGCTGCCGAGGTGCGACTCGTGAGCGAGTAGGTGATGGCTTCGTTGAGGCCCGCGGCGGCGAGTACGTCGCGCACGTAGTGTTCGCGTTCGAGGGCGAGGTTGGTGCGCTGCGTGGGGAGCTCGTCGGCCATGATGGTGCTGGGCAGGTTGTCGTAGCCGTACATGCGGGCGACTTCTTCGCACAAATCAGCCGTGTGGCTGACGTCCATGCGGTAACTGGGCACGCCGACCTGGAGCGTATGGGCGTCGACAGGCGTGCAGCTGAACGCGAGTGGGGCGAGCAAGGCTGCGATTTGGTCGACAGTGAAGTCGAGGCCAAGGATGCGGCGGACTTCGTGGGTCGTCAGCGTTATAGTAACGGCACGGGGAGCGACGATGCGGACATCGAGCATACCCGGTGCGACTGCTCCGTCGGCATAGGTCTGCAAGAGCTCGGTGAGTCGCAGTTGGGCGAGGTCGAGCATCTCGGGGTCGACGCCACGTTCGAAGCGCTTGGATGCCTCGGAGCGCAGTTTGAACGCGCCCGACATACGGCGGATGATGGTCGGCTCCCAGACCGCTGCTTCGACGAGCACATTGGTCGTGGCGGGGCTGACTTCGCTGCTCTCGCCGCCCATCACACCCGCCACGCTGAGGGCCTGAGTAGTGTCGCAGACCAGCAGGTGGTCGCTGGCAAGGGTGTGCGTGCGGCCGTCGAGTGTTTTGAGGGTCTCGCCCGGCTTGGCGGAGCGTACGACGATATGGTTTTGGGCGACGCGATCGGCATCGAACGTATGGTTGGGCGTGCCCAGTTCGAGCATCACGTAGTTGCTGATGTCGACGATGTTGTTGATGGGCCGTTGGCCCGCCATGGTCAGTCGGCGTTGCATCCAAAAGGGCGACGGTTTGATGGTGACGTTGCGCACCATAGTAGCCGTGAAGCGCGGGCAAAGCGTGGTGGCCTCGATGGTGAGCTTGGTGTTGCTGTCGATGGCAGCGCCAGATGGGGTGACTACGGGCTTGGGGAGGCGGACGGTCTGACCGGTCAGGGCGGCTATTTCGCGGGCCATACCGACCATCGACAGTGTGCGGGCCATGTTGGGCAAGACGTCGATGTCGATGACGGCGTCGCCGAGGTAATCGACCAGGGGCACACCGATGGGGGCGTCGTCAGGCAACAGGAGGATGCCTTCGTGCTCGTCCGACATGCCCAGCTCTTTTTCGGAGCACAGCATGGCGTCCGACATGACGCCGCGCACGGGTTTTCCTTTGAGTTTGACCTTGACTCGCCCTTCGACGTGACCGTCGTAGAGGACGGCGCCTTCTTTTGCGTAGATTGCACGTACAGGCGTGCTGATGGGACCGAGGCCCTTCCATTGTTGGATGTTGGGTGCGCCGGTGACCACGGTGTGGAACACGCCGGGGGCGTATTCGACATCGGCGAGGACCAGGCGGTCGGCGTTGGGATGTTGGGTGACCTCACGGATGTTGCAGACGACGATGAGGTCGCGGTCCCAGGGGAGCTCGGAGCCTTCGATGCCGTAGCGTTCGATGCTGTCGACTTCGAGACCCGAGCGGGTCAATCGTTCGGCGAGTTCGTCGATGGGCAAGGTGACGTCGACGTAGTCACGCAGCCACGAGAGAGGAATACGCATGCTCAATCCTTTCGCACATACTCACGGAAGCGTCGGGTTACCGACGTTGAAGGGCAAAAATACACTGTCGCCGGTGAGTTCGAGCGCGTGATTGCGCTTTTGGGCACGCAGCGGGGAGTTGGTGTCGACGAGGCCGATCTGGATCATGTAGAAGTTTTCGTCCAAGTCGGCAGGGATGACGATGCGGTGCTGTGTCAGCAACCGATCGCCGGGGGTCCACGTGCTGGTGGGCACGTCGGGGAGCAGTGGCTGGACGAATCGCGCGTACTCGCGCTTGTAGACGTCACGGACGACCAAAAAAACCTGCCAGTCGTGCATGGGGCGGTCATAGACCTGCCAGCGCAGGGTCAGATCGACCGTATCGCCGGGGGCGAGGCGTGCCGGTGCATCGAGATCAAGCAACGCGATACCGCCTGCACTGCCCGGCGCAGCAAAAACCGCGTCGCGCGCGAGTGCCAATGGCTGGGCCGTCGTCGCCGGATCGGGCATGGCCATGGGGACGCGCGGTAACACAACCCCGTACCACAGGAACATCTGGCAACACCAGGCGACTCCGGCGATCAAAACCGCCTGGCGCGCGCTAGGTACCAACCCGAATCCGCTGGTGAAGCCGGCAGCCAGCACGATGACCAGCAAGGGCAGGGCGACCATCAGCAGACGGCTCTGCCAGGCCACCGCACCGACGGTCGACGCAAAGACAACTAACCAGATGGTGGTCGCCATGATGAGGAGTGCGCTCCAGATCCACCATGGCCCGAGGCGTGGCGTGCGGGCCAGGCGCAACCCGACCCCGATACTCCCCGCCAGGACGACCGTCGTCCCAATCCCGTACCAGATACCAGGCAATGGGATGGTCATCCAGCCATACAGCCCCCAGGCCGAGCGCAACAGTTGCACCACTGCGTTGGACCAGCTGGCTGATTGTTGCCAGTCAATGCGTGTACCCGCAAATGTTTGACTGAACATTTGCATGCCAAACACATCACCATACAGCATCTGGTTGCGCACATACCACCAGCCGGCAACCAAGACCGTCACGACAGAGCCGAGCACCATGGCCATCCCCCGATGCGACCAGCGTTGCAAACGGAGCGCGGCGATGAGTATAACCGGGAGCAGGAGGATTGCGCTCTGTTTGGTCAGCAGCGCCAGTCCGAGGAGCGCTCCAACTCCCAACAAGTCACGGATGCGACGCGTATCGACGACTAACATGAGAATTGCGGCGCTGAGGAACCCCAGTAGCGCGTCGTTGCTCATGGTGCTGCCGATAATGGCTGTTTGCGGGGTCAGCGCGAGCAACAGTACCGCCACGAGCGCCGTCGCTGGGGTGCTGATGCGCAGGGCCAGGCGGTACACGAGCCATGCCGTAGCGCTGACCAGCAGGACCGAGGCGAGACGCATCAGCCGCCAAGCGAGGATGGTGCCCTGCCATGGCCAGTACTCGCGACTGCCGTGCACGAGGGCCTGTGGATCACTGCCGCCGCGCCAGAGGAACTGCGGATTGATGGCCTGTGGAACCCACGCAGTCTGTTCGATGAACGGCGCACTGACGAGAGCGGCGAGCAGATAGGCGAGTGGAGGTTGATGACCCTCGCCGTCGACCTCGCTGATGCACGGCGCCAGGCATTGGATGGGTAGGCGTTGATTGACCACCACAAAGCGCACGTACTCCATGTGCGCCGGCTCGTCAGGAGCCTCGCCCAAGGGGTTGGTGAGCGCCAGCACCATGCTGTGGAT
>JBFYTT010000340.1:0-4408 GCA_041300425.1 Roseiflexaceae bacterium | reverse complement strand
TCTATACCCCGTCGACGCGCCGACAGTGTGTGCATTGATGCTCATGGCGCGGTTACGCCCATGACTGACCCGTGTGGACGCGCGGTTTTGGCGATGAAGCGCTCGAACAGCGGGATATTCGCCTCGGCCGAGTATTCGGCTTGTGCACGGGCTACTGCAGCATCCGACAATCGATACCAGAGTTGTTCGTCGCCATACGCAGCGACAATATGGTCGGCCATCAATTGCGCGTCGTCAGCGGCCAGCATCTCGACGCCGTTCGTCAGTGACATGCCCTCGAAGGCAATTGCCGTACCAACAACCGGGATACCGTTGCACATACTCATGGTCACTTTGCCCTTGACACCGGCACCATACCGTAGTGGAGCAATCGTTAATCGGATGCCATCGAGGATTGGATCGAGGTGTTCGACAAACCCCATCACGTCGACCGTCGGACACGCGAGTGATTCGACCGCAGGGGTGGTATTTGAACCGACGATTTTGAGCACGATGCCGGGCAATTTTTTTTGTACGAGTGGCCAAACCTCGGTGCAAAAGAAGACTATTCCATCAATGTTAGGGGGGTGGCGGAATCCGCCAACAAACAGCACATCAGCACGTTCATGATATCCACGCGTGCGGCCAGGCACATCGTACATGATTGGCGACACTTCGACATCCAACTGCGGTATGGTGGTGTTGATTTCGTCTCGTTCATGATTGCTGTGCACACAAATGAGGGTCGACTGTGCCATCACGGCGTATTCTTCGTATTTCGTCTTGAAGCTTCCCAATATGTCTGTCATTGACCCCGTTAGCACCGCCTGACGGAGGTCGCGGAGGTGATGCAAATCAGCAGGGATAAACATTCGGGGCAAATCGATTGCCAGCGTATCGAGGATATCGTAGACACGGCGGGCACGGTCGTATCGGTGAAAAACGCCGAATGCAAAGGTGTGCACCGGATGGGCGAAAAAGCCCTGGAGGTGTTCTTCGTAGGGACGTCGCGGACAGTACACCCCCAATGCCTCGAGGCGCTTCGTGTATTTTGGTACTCCGATGAAATTATCTACGGGCAAAAACGTAACATGATACCCAAGACGGCGGAACATGCGCATCCAGCTGTCGGCCACCTGAGACCCTGCGTCTTGGTCTGGTGTTGGATAGCTGGCATCCGCAAAAAACATATGGTCGCCGTACCAATAGACTGCAGCGAGGTGCGGATTGTCGCCGTATGGCCGGCGATTACCCAATTGGTCACGCCATTTCTCTGCAAAGAGTTGCTGATTACGCACCTGATAGGACTTCACGCCTGAACGGACGTCTCGGCCCGAAGAGACCCCTTCGAAGTGGACAATTTTGGATGCAGGTTGATAAATGACGTCGTATCCCGCGGCGCGTACGGCCATCCCGAGATCGGTGTCCTCGTAATAGGCAGGTTTGAACGCATCCGGGAACATCCCAACGGCGGTAAACAACGACGCGCGTATCATAATCGATGCGCCAGAACAGTAGTCGACCGAACGTGCGTATGCGTACGTCGGTATCATCGGATATTCCCCGCGGCCGTAGTTCCAGCCTTCTCCGTTTTGCCAGACAATACCGCCCGCCTCTTGGATCAACCCATCAGGGTAAAGGAACTGAGAACCCACCAATCCTACATTGGGTATCTGACCAAACGTGTCAAAGAGCGCATCGAGCCATTGTGGCAACACATAGACATCGTTATTCAGGAACAACAAGAATTCCCCACGCGCCAGTGCTGCTCCCTGATTACATGCTGCGATGAACCCTTGGTTGGTGGCTTGGGTGTGGATACGGATCGGCGCGAGATCTGCAAAAAACTGCGCTGTTTCGTCGGTCGATAAATCGTCAATCACCAGAATTTCAAAGGGTGTGCGGGTGTCGCTCAGCAGTATCGACTCAATCGCGTTGATGGTATACGTCAACTGATTGTAGACAGGGATGATGATACTTACCCGTGGCTCCAATGGATTCACCGCTGTGCAACGAGCGAGCAGATTTTTAATCGATGCATGCTGTATCGCCCGTTGGGCCGCACTCTGTGGCAACCCTGCATGCGTCGCAAAATGCTGAAACTCGCGTGAGACATCCAAACCAAACGGCATATCAGTGAGCAGATTGAGCATTTCATCCGTATGCGGATAGCGCCGGAACCCACCAGTCATGTAGTGTTGGGCTGGATCTTCTGTTTTGGCGAGTTGCGGTGTGCGCGCCCAATAATTACCCAGTTGCATAACGACACTGGGGTCGCGATGCTCTCGGAACCCGACGGTCAGATAATGCGCCAACGGGTTTATTCCCGTTGCTGCGACATCGGCGTTTTGCTCCATGTACCAACGTGAATGGAACACATAACTTGTCACACCATTGCCGTGCCAGACGCCATGGATGTAATGCATCAGTGTGTTCTGTGTCGCTTCGTCCGGCAGCATGTTATACCGTCGATACACAGATGGGTCGAACAACGGATTGGGACACAGATTATGTGCGTCGCCACTGGTCAGGTAGTGATACAGCGCATCGCCCGGTATCGGCTGCTGCGCATCTCGAAGCTGTTGCAGATAATACGTACGGTCGAACAGCACCGGGTAACGCGCCAATGCAACCAGTTCTGCCGGGATAATCGATTGCTTCAAGATGCGATGCAAGATCAACGTCAACATCCGTACCACGAATGGTCCGACAATCCCGAGTCTACTGTAGATGGCGCTGAACACTCCGAGCGTGCGTGATACGGCAGTTCGTCGCTGTGGGAACGCGCCGAGGTCGGTGACGGGGAGGGTCGAACGTACGCTACGCAGCGAATACGCGGCACTCCGTCTATCAAACGTAGCAACCAGAGGGATACTCCCGTGGTGCGGCGTCTGCGGGTCCGTGTCTGGATGTGACTGCTGATTCATGCATATCTCTTGTGGGTAAATGTGAGTGATTACTCGCTGGGATGTGTGTCTGAACTGCGTCGCAGTATTCGTTGCCACAGGCGTAGCAATGGACGAATCGGCCAGAGCAGGTGTTCTTGTGAGGCGACGACGGCACGTAACCAGACGACTTCGCGTTCGCGCGCTGACTCGGTATCGCGCAGCCAGTCACGTTCGGTGATTGCAGATTGGAGTTGACCTTCGCGCCAAGCGACCTCGTGCGTCAATTCACTGATGCGTTCTTTTTGCCGTAGGCGGGTGTGCCCGAGCTCTTCGATGTGTTCGGCCTGGCGTTGCTGGATGATGCGATGGCGGTAAATCAGATCTGTTTGATATACCTTCAGCGACTCGCGTTCATCGGCAATCTGCTGTGCAACAAGATTGTTTTCGTGCATCTCACGACGCAACGTGGCAATGACTTGCTCGCGCTCATCAATTGCCCGAAGGTGTTTGTAGGTCCGCCCAAAATCACGCGCCGCTGTCACGAGGCCATCGGCCGCCAATTGGGCGACGACGCGCTGCCGCAACGTATCAAACTGATCACGCACTGCAGGGGTATCGAGTTCAGCATCAAATAATTGATATGCTTCGAGAGCCAAATCGAGCATCGACAGCGCGCGCAGCGCAGGAGTCAACTCGAGGATGGTGTGATGTCGTTGTTCACGATTGACGTACCGGTCGATTTGCATCCCGATTAGGTCAGTACGGTTCGGAATCGTCGCGCCGGTCAACGCAGCGACAGGTACGTACGCAGCCCGCCAATCAGCAATGAAAGCGCCAAACCCAACTGCACAGCGTGGCGTGCCCCGCGAATAAAACTCAGCAGAGAGCATGCTACACAGCCAAAGGGCCAGTCCAATGTTGAGATCCATGCCGTCTCGTGCTGCCAACGACTTGGCGACCTCGACCGGATGTCGATACGGCAATAGCACGAGCGCAGTATCACCGTGTCGCTTGACAGTATCGAGCCAGAAGTGGAGCGTATAACACACCCGTGGGTCTTTGATAACGATGGTGTCGTGCGCACCAAACGACGCATCTGCGTACTTATTAATTGCAGTGCGAGTCTGATCACTGATGGTGTCGATTGCCGTTGCTTCGGGCAGGCGGAGTTCACACCAATCGGATCCAAGTTCAGCCAAGATGTGCATGTTGAGCGCAACAAACGCGACCGGTTCCCAATGCCCCGAGGCATTGTGGTGCGTGTTGGTATCAATTTCGCCGGGTATGTCATAGCCCAAGAGATTCATCACCCGCGCAAGTGCGGATGTCCCGCTCCGGTGCATCCCTGCGATAATCCCGACAGTCGCCATGACATCTCCCTGGTGGTCAGTCTCAAGCACATCAAGAATAGCATAGAACAGGGACTGAGTGAAAATCAGACGACTCGTGTCTCGGGTATTGCGCTGGTCAATGCAGAAGACCAACACGAGCGGGCAAGATGTTAGTCTGAACGACACGTACCCAGCAACAGGGTTCACTGC
>JBFYTT010000246.1:0-7341 GCA_041300425.1 Roseiflexaceae bacterium | reverse complement strand
ACCGAAACACAACTCCGTACTGTCGGTCCAACCGGTACACCCAATGTGAACGCCGCATAGTCATGAGTCCCAACCAGAACCTGGCTTGCCTCATGCATCGCTTCCACATCGAGCGTCCGCGATACAGCCAACGCAGTACGCCGCATAAACGGCGAAGCAACTGCTCCATCATCAAGTACGTATTCGTACGTCCGATGCTCTGCCCAAAACCGCGCATGGAAGTCACGGGGAGGCTCCCATATTTGCGGAATGGACACATCAGGGGGCAACAGCGCATTCATTGCTCTGAGTATTGTCTCTAGCGACCGCTCGCTCGTGGTTGTGACATTACCGACTTGGCCACTTGCGTGTACACCAGCATCTGTCCGACCCGCGAGGGTGACGCGTACATGCTCGGCATGCAAACGCCACCACGACTGCTCAAGCTCCCCCTGGACTGTCCGCACACCAGGCTGCAATTGCGACCCAGCAAAGTCGGTACCATCATATGCAATCTGGAACGCTATACAGCGGTCCATCTCACCCAATTTACAGGAGTTCGATGATCGCCATCTCGGCGCCATCGCCTATCCGTGGTCCGAGCTTCGTGATACGGGTGTATCCGCTGCTACGATCCTTGAACTGCTCGGGCGCAAATGCGAACAATGCTCGCATAGCGTCTTTGCTTGCCAAACGTGACAATGCCATACGGCGATTGTGGGGGTTGTCGATACGCCCCAAGGTAATCAAGCTTTCGATGTATGGCTGGATTGCCTTGCACTTGGTGATGGTCGTCTTGATCTTGCGGTGCTCGATGAGTGAAATCATCAGACCGCGGTAGAGTGCTTCGCGCTGCTCTTTGTCACGACCTAACTTGTAGCCTTCACGACGATGTCGCATGGTAGCCCCTCATAACTTCACGTGTCACTCTGACGAGTGTACGTCTGCATTCCGTTGTATGGTCCACACAACGGATTACCTGCTCTTTATTCGGCCTCGACGTCTGCAGTGGCTTCCGCACTACTGCTCCACTTGCCGCCCGGATCGTAATTGTGCTTCAAGCACTTTTCGCGAACCTTATCCTTGATTTCGTCGAGCGACTTTTCACCAAGGTTGCGGACTGCCTTCAGCTGCTTCTCGTCCATCTGCAGGATCTGCCCGATGCTCGTGATATCTGCACGACGCAAGCAGTTGTGCGTGCGCGTGGTCAATTCGAGTGCATCGACCGACATCTCCATGATCGTGCTCGGAATTGCGTTGCTGTCTACGACCGCAGCGATTCCTTCGCGTTCGATATCCTCTACGATGTCGTGACGGCTGAATTCTGAGATGATCTTGTTGTATTGTACCAACACCTGAGCAGAATGAATAAGCGCGTCACCCGGCTTAATGGTGCCGTCGGTGAAAATCTCGATAATCAACCGATCATAATTCGTCGCCTGGCCAACACGCGTATTCTCAACGACATAGTTGACCTTCGGAACGGGTGTAAAAATCGCGTCTATAGGGATTTCGCCTATCGCTGCAATTTCGCCCATTTCGGCAGGAACATAGCCACGTCCCTTATCGACAGTAAACTCGATTTCGATGCGGCTTTCGTTGCCATCCAACGTACAAATATAGTGATCTGGGTTCACCAGTTCTACGTTACTTGGTACATCGATGTGCCGAGCCAGCACCGGACCAGGACCCTGCTTTACCAAGACAATGCGCACCTTGCGTGGTGAATGAGAGCGAAGCCGAATCCCCTTGATATTCAAGACGATTTCGGTGACGTCTTCACGCACACCCGGGATGGTCGAAAACTCGTGGTACACACCGTCGATCTTGATTTTGGTAATCGCTGATCCCGGGATGGACGACAAGAGCACACGACGCAACGCATTCCCAAGGGTATGGCCATACCCTGGCTCGAGTGGTTCTATCTTAAAGCGGCCGTAGTTTTCCTCTGCCGCAACCAATTCAATACTCGGCTTTGCGATGTCTAACACCGGCTGCCTCCTTCCAATCGTCACTGCCATCACCGGCCACAAGTCCAGGACTAGCGGCTGTAGAACTCAACAATCAACTGCTCGTTGATGCCTTGCTCAGCGTCCTCACGGCGTGGCAGAGCCACAATCTCCGCGCTTAGATCAGCATGCACAACACGCATCCATTCCGGTGCGCGATGCAACAGCTCTTTTGCTTCGAGGATGGTCTTGAAGTACGTGCGTTTGCGGCTTTCGACGCGAACGGCGATCTTCTCACCGACACGAACGGTGAACGAAGGGATGTTGGTCTTACGGCCGTTGACAGTGATGTGACCATGAGCAACCAGCTGACGTGCCTGTTGGCGCGTTGCTCCCAAACCCATGCGGTACACAACATTGTCGAGGCGGCGCTCTAGCAACATGAACAACGCAGCGCCGGTTTCACCGGGGACACGCTGTGCACGAGCATAGAGGTTTCGGAATTGCTTTTCGAGCACGCCATACATGTAGCGAGCCTTCTGCTTTTCCTGCAACTGCATACCGTAGTCAGACATCTGACGGCGGCGTGCCGAGGGGCCATGCTGGCCAGGAGGAAACGGGCGCTTGTTGAGCACCTTCTGTGCTTTTTCGGTCAAAGCAATATTCAGCCGGCGGCTGATTTTGGCAATTGGTCCACGGTAGCGTGCCATGTACTGCAGTCTCCTACGATTAAACGCGCCGGCGCTTTGGCGGTCGGCAGCCGTTATGCGGAATTGGGGTGACATCGGTGATTGCGCTTACCTGCAGTCCTGCGGACTGCAACGAACGCACGGCTGCTTCACGGCCGGCACCAGGACCCTTGACGAAAACTTCGATGGTTCGCATACCGTTTTCGATTGCCTTGCGGCCAGCAATTTCGGCTGCGATCTGAGCTGCGTATGGCGTGCTCTTGCGTGAGCCCTTGAAGCCATTGTGGCCGGCACTTGACCAGCACACCACGTTACCCATGGGATCGGTAATCGTCACAATCGTATTGTTGAATGTGCTCTGCACATGGGCCTGCCCACGTGGAACATTCTTCCGCTCACGACGCTTGCCGCGCTGTCGTTTGGGAGCAGCTGAACTCTTGGATGCCTTCGCCATGATTCCTCCACACATTGATACTCAGCACCGTCATCACGACGGATGAAGTAGTGCAATGATTACTTTTTGACCTTCTTCTTGATTCCGATTGAAGTGCCCTTGCGACCACGGCGGGTGCGGGCGTTGGTACGCGTGCGCTGGCCACGGACCGGCAGACCCTTACGATGGCGCACACCGCGATAGCACGCGATGTCCATCAATCGCTTGATGTTCATCTGGATTTCACGGCGAAGATCGCCTTCGACGCGGAATTCGCGTTCGACGATTTCACGAATGCGAATCTGCTCTTCTTCGGTCAGGTCACGGACGCGAGTGGCCGGGTTGACGTTTGCCCGTGCCAAAATTTCGGAACCGTTGGTACGACCAATCCCAAACACGTACGTAATCGCGATGTCGATACGCTTGTTTCGTGGGATGTCTATCCCAGCAATACGAGCCATGCTTGCCTCTTTACGATCTGTGTCGTCGTACCTGTCGTACAACGAGCTTCCACTTATCCTGGTGAATTAACCCTGACGCTGCTTGTGCTTGGGTGTGCGCTTGCAAATCACCCGGATGATGCCCTTGCGTTTGATGACGCGACAGTATTCGCAGCGTGGTTTGACCGAAGCCTGAACCTTCACAGTAGCCCCCTAACGGTTACTTGTACCGATATGTGATACGACCACGAGTCAAGTCGTACGGTGAGAGTTCAACCAAAACGCGATCGCCCTTCAAAATCCGAATGTAATTCATCCGCATCCGCCCCGAGATATGTGCGAGAACCTCAGGACCATTCTCGAGTTGCACTTGGAACATTGCATTCGGCAACGGTTCGAGAACCGTTCCTTCCATTTCGATCACGTCTTTTTTCTTGGTCATAGTTCCTCTTCACTCGTCTCCTGACTCGTCAGGATTTCCGTCTCTCCGTCGGTCACTGCTATCGTGTGTTCATAGTGTGCCGCGAGACGACCATCGGTCGTCTCCACCGTCCACCCGTCACGCAGGACCGTAGTTGTCGGCGCCCCACACACAATCATCGGCTCAATCGCAAATGTCATGCCTGGTTGCAGGACGAGCCCTCGCCCCGCTGGTCCATAGTTGAGGATCTGTGGATCCTCATGGAGCGCCTGCCCGATGCCATGGCTAATGTAGTTGCGGATTACGCCATATCCACGCGCTTCCGCGTAACTCTGGATAGCCCACGAGATGTCTGACAATCGTGCCCCTGTTCGCACAACTGACAGCGCATGATACAAGGTCTCTTCCGTTACTCGTAACAGTCCTGCAGCTTCGTCACTTATTGCTCCCACTGCATAGCTCCATGCAGAATCTGCATGATACCCGTCGTACTGCACCCCTATGTCGATGCTCACAATGTCACCCTCGCGCAAGACACGCTTGCTGGGGATGCCATGCACCAGTTCTTCGTTCACCGAAATACACGTCGCCGCCGGGTAAGGTGGCGGACCGCCATATCCCAAGAACGATGGTTGACCACCGAGGCGGGTGATCAACATATGGACACGTGCGTCAAGCTCACGCGTGGTGATGCCTGGCTCGACACACGTACGTAACATACGATGACTTGCTCCGACAATCGCGCCCGCTCGTCGCATCGCTGCGAGTTCACGTTTGTTCTTACGCGTGACTGCCATTGCTCTCCATGACATGCAACATGTCTTGCGTGACCTGCGTGATTTCACGCTGGCCATCAATCTCACGCAGCAATCCCTGCGTCCGGTAGTGGTCAATCAACGGTAACGTTTGTGCAAAATAGACACCCAGCCGCCGTTGGGCTGTCTCCATGTTGTCGTCGTTCCGCTGATACAACCTCCCACCACACTCGTCGCATACATCGGGACGCTTGGATGGAAAGTAATATACATTATACGTTGAACCGCAAGTTTTACAAGTCTCGCGACCGGCAATTCTCCGCAAAAGCATCGCTTCGGGGACTTTGAGGAACAAAACAGCCCGCAAATCCCGCCCCTGACGCTCGAGTTCAACCGTTAGCGCCGCAACCTGGTCAATCGTACGAGGGAATCCGTCAAAGATTACACCGCGCTGACAATCCGGCTGCGCAATACGCTCCATTATCATCCGAATAACAACTTCGTCCGGGACGAGCTCGCCGCGGTCCATGTATGACTTCGCCAACATGCCGAGTTCTGTCCCTTGCCGAAGTGCCGAGCGGAAGAGATCGCCACTTGCCACATGCACCAAACCCGAGTGTTCTTCAAGCGCCTTTGCTTGCGTACCCTTCCCCGCTCCCGGTGCACCCAGCAGAATGACATCCATCAAATCCTCCGCCGCTCTTCGTTGAACCGCAGTCCTATCGTCGTCCCAAAAAGCCTTCGTAGTTCCGCATAACCAACTGCGCTTCGATTTGGCGCAATGTGTCTACCGCAACCCCGACGACAATCAACAACGCCGTAGCACCCAAACCAATCGGGACACCAGTGATGGCTTGTGTCAAGAATGGCAGAATCGCAACCAACCCCAAAAAGATCGCGCCGGTCCGCGTCAAGCGGGTCACAATCTGGTCTAGATATACTTCGGTGTTCTTGCCCGGGCGGATACCCAAGATGAACCCACCGTTCTTTTGCAACGTGTCGGGGATATTCTGCTGCTCGAAGATGACCTTCGTGTAGAAGTACGTGAAGAAAAAGACCAACACGAACAACCCCAGTGAATACACCCACGTCCCTGTCCCGTATTGCGGACTAAATGTCTGATAGGTGAAACACGCGACTTGCTTCAAAATCGAAGCGTCAGCAGCGGCAGTTACCTCTGGACATGCGTACGACGCTAACGTACCAGGGAAGATAATAATGCTCTGCGCAAAAATCAACGGAATCATGCCGGCCATATTCACCTTGAGGGGGATGTGGCTGGTCTGTCCGCCGTATTGGCGATTGCCCCGCATGCGCTTTGCATATTGCACCGGAATACGACGCTGCCCCTCGTGCATCATGATGATGCCGACGATGGTCATCAACGCAATTGCCAAAAATGCAATGATGCCGATGACGGTCTCTGCTCCACCGGTTTCGACCGATGTAAATCCTTGCAATACCAGTGACGGTAACCCTGACACGATACCTGCAAAGATAATCATCGAAATCCCGTTGCCTATACCATACGACTGGATTTGCTCGCCCAACCAGATCAGGAACATCGTCCCCGCCAGCATGGCTACAAGAATCGTAAAGGTCGGCATGAAGTTGTTGACAATGTCAAACGACGATCGGAACAAGCTCTGCCCGCTGCCGAGGCTGCGGTCGAGTGTCAGTGTCTGCCCGTAGGCTGACAACAATGCCATCGGGATGGTGGCGACGAAAGTAATCTGATTGATTTTGATTCGACCCTGCTCGCCTTCTTTTCGAAGGTCGTTCAGTGCCGGGATCAACGGCTGTAGCAATTGCACGATAATCTGCGCAGTGATGTACGGGTATACACCCATCGATGCAACGGACAGATTCTGCAATGCGCCACCTGCAAAGATATTCAGCAACTGGGCGAGCTGATTGCTCTGCAATGCCTCTTGCAGACTAGCAAGTGCTTGTGGGTCGAGATACGGCACAGGGATATGTGCAATAAATCGAAAAACCAGCAGCATCCCCAGGGTGAAAAACACCCGGCGACGCAGTTCTGGCACTTGCAGTGCTTGTAACACTGACGTAAGCATGGACCTATCTCCTCAAAGCCAGTCGTGGTGAACGCCGGAGCGTTCACCACCATACCGTCTGTTATTCAGCTGCCTGCCGTGATACAGAGTGGACACCAAAGCTCCGTGATGGACGAATCAACGTCCACTGCAACTCGGTCACTGTGCCACCAGCTGCTTCGATCTTCTGACGGGCCGTTGCGCTTGCCTTGTGGACTTCGACAGTCAACGCTACGTTGATGTCGCCGTCACCGAGCAACTTCACCGGACGGTCAGCTTTGATCAAGCCACCGGCTACCAGTTCGGTTACGGTCAGTGTCGTGCCTGCCGGCAATTCGCTCAAGTCTGCCACATTCAATACTTGGTATTCAATGCGCCAGCGATTCTTGAAGCCACGCAGATACGGCATACGCTTGGTCAAGCGGTTTTGACCGCCTTCAAAGGTCCGATACGGGTTTGGTCCCGAACGTGCCTTCTGACCCATCATACCCTTACCGGCAGTTTTACCTTTACCAGAGCCATAGCCACGACCGACGCGTTTGGACTTGTGGGTGGATCCGGCTGCTGGCCGCAAATCGGTCAACTTCATGATTGAGCCTCGTTTTCTGCGATTTCTTGGAC
>JBFYTT010000245.1:0-3354 GCA_041300425.1 Roseiflexaceae bacterium | reverse complement strand
GTGTAGCACCGGGGGGTGGGGGAGCGTTCGTGATGCCTGCGGCGGGGTATGTGTTGATGTGCGGTGGCATATGCGCCAGCAGGTTGACCCCCGCACCGGGCATGTGTTCATGGACATGAGTGTGCAGGGAGAGGTCACTGGTGCGTTGCTGGGTGGCGTGTGGGGCGATCAGAACTGGCACGGCGTGGGTGTAGGGCAGTGCGAAAGGTGGCGGGCCCGGACGTTTTCGCATGCCTGCCTGACGATGGGGCTGGTGCGATTTGGTATGATAGATGCACAGTAAACGAGAGGAGCACCACGTGACGACGTTGCTATTGATTCGTCATGGCGCCAATGACTGGGTGCATGGGCGTTTGGCTGGGCGCATCCCGGGGATTCATCTCAATGACGAGGGGCGGGCACAGGCGGTGGCGGTGGCGCAGCGGATCGCGGCGGTACCGTTGGCGGCGGTGTATGCGAGCCCATTGGACCGGACGATGGACACGGCCCAGGCGATTGTGGCTGGTCGCGACGTGCAGATTACGCAGGTGCCCGATCTGCGTGAAGTCGATTATGGCGAGTGGCAGGGTGCCGAGCTCAAAGTGCTCTACGAAGACAAACGCTGGCCGGGTGTGCAGTATTACCCGAGTGGGACCCGGTTCCCCGGTGGCGAAACACTGGGTGAATCGCAGATGCGCATGGTGCGGACGTTGGACGGGTTGCGGGCGCAGCACGGCGAGCACGAGGTGTTTGCGGTGGTGTCGCATGCAGATCTGATAAAGCTGGCCTGTGCGTATTACATTGGGATGCACATGGACTTGTTTCAACGGCTCGAAATCGGGACGTGCTCGGTGACGGCTTTTCGGTTTACGCCGATGGGGCCACGATTGCTGGCATTCAATGAGATGGGGACGTTGGCACACGTGATCCCCAAACCACCCGAACCACCTGTAGCGGAACCTGCAGCAGGAGAACCGACGAATCCATGAACTACACCTACGAATTTGACCCTGCCGGGCAGTTGACGGTGGGGACGGTGGGCAAACCGGGCCAGCGGACGTTTTATATCCAAGCGCGCAAAGGTCGCGAGATATTGACGTTCACTGTCGAAAAAGAGCAAGTACGGGCGCTGGGGCAGGCGTTTGATCGATTGCACGACGACATTGTGAGCAATAATCCGTTGGTGTCGACGAGTGAAGATGCGGTGTTGATTCGCGACATGGGGTTGCTCGAGCCGTTGGAACCGGTGTTCCGCGTGGTGCAGATGGGGTTGGGGTACGACGCCGAGCACGATACCTGTGTGTTGATTATGCAGGGGATGAGCGAGGACGAGGACGAGGATGAAAGCCCGTCGGCGCGCATCAGTGTGCCGCGGGAGCAGGTGCGCGGGCTGAGCCAGCATATCAGCGCGGTGCTAAACGGTGGGCGTGCGGTGTGCGGCAACTGTGGCCGTCCCAAAGACCCAGACGGGCACTTTTGTCCGCAGATGAACTAGCCCGATGTGCTGATGGGGTGGAACGATGAGTGATGAACGCCCAGCTGCCAGCGTGAACGAGATATTGGCGTTTTTGACCTATGCCGAGCTGACGCCGCAGACCTCGATGCCGTGGAGCAGCAACGCCACGATTCTGTGTCTGGCTACCTACCAAGAGACGCAGGGGTTGGTCATCTACAAGCCCCAGCGTGGCGAGCGGCCACTGTGGGACTTTGCCCGGGGGACGTTGTGTCAGCGCGAGGCAGCGGCCTTTGTGGTGAGCAATGATCTGGGGTGGAACCTGGTGCCGCCGACGGTGCTGCGGGATGGTCCGTATGGGATTGGATCGGTGCAGTTGTTCGTCGAAAACGACGAGCAAGAGCACTGGTTTACCATGCAAAAAGAAGGCGGCTACGAGCATTATCTGCCGCTCTTGGCGGCGTTTGATGTGATTATCAACAACGCGGACCGCAAGAGTGGTCACTGCTTGAAGGGTGCGGATGGTCGGCTGTGGGCGATTGACCACGGTGTGACGTTCCATCACGAGAATAAATTGCGCACCGTTCTGTGGGACCTGGCCGGGTCACCGGTCCCGGCGCCGTTGATGAACGATATTATCTTTTTGCAGCAACGCTTGACGCTCCGCGAAGGACCGCTGAAGTTACTCGAACAGATGCTCAGTGCCGAAGAAATGGTCGCGTTGCAGCGACGGATTGACCGTTTGGTGGCCAAAGGCAAATATCCACAACCCACGTCGGAGTGGAGTTATCCGTGGCCGCCGGTTTGATGGAACCTGCGGACGAGACCAGGAGTCTCGCCAGGGAGAGGAACAATAATGACAACACTCGGTACAGCACAACGCCCGCTGTGGGTCGCCGTGATTGGTGCGGGCCCGGCAGGATTTTATGCGGTAGAGGCGCTCCTCAAAAACGACGCGCAGGTGCGGGTCGACATCATAGAACGCTTGCCCACACCGTTTGGGTTGGTGCGATCGGGCGTCGCACCTGATCACCAATCGATCAAAGGTGTCACGCGCATCTATGACAAATTATTGGCAGATCCACGCGTGCGCTATTTTGGGAATGTATCGATGGGCAGCGACATCTCGCACGACGAACTGCTGACCTACTACGACCAGATAATCTATGCGGTCGGGGCGCAATCTGATCGCAAGATGGGTATCCCGGGCGAAGATTTGATCGGCAGTGCGCCGGCGACGAGTTTTGTGGGCTGGTACAACGGCCACCCGTATTACCGCAACAGCCAGTTCAACCTCGATGCGCATCAGCGCGTGGTGGTGATTGGCAACGGTAACGTGGCGATGGATGTGACGCGGGCGTTGGTAGCGCCGGTGGATGCATTGGCGACGACCGATATGGCTGATCATGCAATCGCGGGACTGCGTGCCTCGACGGTGACGCAGGTGGTGGTCGTTGGTCGGCGCGGGCCGGTGCAGGCGGCGTTTACAACGCCTGAGCTGAAAGAATTCGGCGAGCTCGCTGGGGTCGATGTAATGCTGGATGCAGCGGATTTTGTGCTCGACCCGGTCAGTGCTGCACAGCTCGCCGAAAACAAGGTGGCGGGACGCAATCACGACGTGATGCAGGGGTATCTGGCACGGGGCTTGAGCGGTGCTGCCAAGAGCATTCACATGCAGTTCCTGTGGTCGCCGATCGAGATTGTGGGCAACAACGGCCACGTCACCGGAGTGGTATTGGAGCGCAATCAGCTGGTCGACGACGGCAACGGCAATGTGAAAGCCGAGGGCACCGGTGCGACGCGCACCATCAGCTGCGGCATGGTATTGCGCTCGGTCGGGTATCGGAGCGTGGCCTTGCCAGGCGTGCCGTTCGACGAGAAGCGCGGGCTGATCCCGAATCTCGACGGTCGGGTGATTGATA
>JBFYTT010000403.1:0-6941 GCA_041300425.1 Roseiflexaceae bacterium | reverse complement strand
GTCGTGCTGACGATAATTCGCCCCATCGGTCCGCGGTTCCACAGGCGATCAGCAATCATTGCCCAGCTCAGCATCAGCAGCGGCACAATGTAGTACAGCTGTTTATCGACCATCGAAATTTTGTACCCTACCATCAAAAAGATAATGGCAACGACGTACCACGCCGCCGCAAATGTCCATAATGTACGGTGCTTCCACATCAGAATGTACGCAGGGATTGCCATCAGTACCGGTATGTAGAGGCCGTAGTATAAATACGGATTTTGGACGAAATCATATCGTAGCGCGGGAAAAAAATTCAAAATGTACTCGTCAAAAGGGGCACGAATTACCCCAATCGAAGCGGTCGACTGCGTGCTAATCTGCAGAAAATACGGAATAGTGCGTTCTATTATCGGCGGGATGTACAATCCGTAATAGATGATAGTGGCAATGAGGAGGCCGCCGTAGGTCGCACCCAAAACACGCCAACTTGTAGGTTTACTGCTCGAGTTTGGCACTACCCACAGCAATACAGCCAGAATCGTGACAAAGGCGACATGGAACACCGCTGCCACCGTATATGACAGCATCGCCACCGTCGTAATCAAGACGACCGCAATAAATATACGTCGATTGGCAAGGCCACGCCCCGCAACGAACAGTGCAACGGTCGCAATCAGCATCCACCAGAGCCCGGTCGTGGTCGGAACATTGCCCCACGCATGCAACAAAAATGTTACCGGAGTGACCGCATAGAGCAACCCTGCGAGCCATGCGACGCGCACACTTAACCCGGCGTGTCGGGCTATCACCACAATCAAGATGATGCGCGATGCATCAAGGAATGTGTTGAAGATGGTTGCAGATACCTCTAAGCTCCACGGAAAAACCAGAAACAATAAACTAGCAAAGTGAATAAACGGTGAGTACGGGATCATCGGTCGATCTTCGCCCCACTCTGTGATGGGCATGACCGACTCGGAAAAAGCTCCCGGCTGGTAAAACTTGGCAAAATCCCAAGTGGTTGCGATTTCACGGACTTTGTCCATGTGCCAGCTGATGTCGATTGGTCGCATGATGGGGTAGAGAATCCCGCCACCTTTGACCCAAATGGTCAGCAATACCAGCCCCACCAACAGTCGCTTCGTATGCGTCGGCAACGGAGTCGTATCAGTCAACCAGTCCAGGATGCGCAACCATAGGGGAATGGTCAAAATGCTAATCACAAAAAGTATCACCAGGTGCGGGTACCACATCCCGAGGTACACGCGCTCGAACAGCATCGGTATGGTCAGACCGACCGCCACAACACCCCCCAAGGCACGATGTGGGAGCTGGAGTGCTATGGCTGCACACATCACCAACAGAACCAACACCGGAATACTGATGAAGCGGATCGGTGTATCAAGGATCCCGCTCATTATTGCTGTCGGAGTAATCCCGACACGTGCGATGGCAATTCCTAACGTTCGGGCGTCGGCCTCGTTGTTGCCCCAAGTTTCGCTATTGAACGTAACGGTGATGTCCCCACCTGTGCTGGACGAAGGAGCCAGCAAATAATGGTGTGCGCGGAATTTGCCGCCACCGGTAGGAACACGTGGCAGGACGTCTGTCCCTACACGGATGCCCGCATCGAATGGTTGGTTGTCGGGATGTGTAGGCATCACGGTTGTCGAAAGTACCCACCACCCCCCGCTGACCCCTGGGAATGAAGCCGTCGACATATCCTTGCTCCAGCGATATGCAGTAATCGCCGTCAGAGAAACGTCGTTGACTATCAATGGGGGCGGCGTAGATTTGTCGTCGGGGATGGTGAGGATCCGGATAACCGAACCTTGTTTGAGTGGTGCACTATCCGGTACAATCACCGCAAAATTACTGTTGTCGCCACTATCACGGGCGTCGAGGATGCGTGCGTTGTCGACAAAAACCGCGAGGAGACGCCGCTTGAGCCCCTGCGGCAGCGCGTCAATCGAAAACTCAATAGCGCGTGTGTGCAGTTGGCTCTCAGGGACGATGGCTTGTATTTCGTTGGGTGCGACTTGCCGAAAGGTCAACGGCAATCGCGGTTCCTTGGCGGTATACTCACGGGCATGGAAGTTGTCTATCTTGAGCGCAGCACGCGGCTGGACAAAATCAATCACTGCGCCTGTGCGAACCGGACTAATTCCGATAACCAAAAGGGTAGACAAAAAGAAAATCAGTGTCAGCGATTTCCAATGTGTGATGAAACTCTGCATTGCATTCCTTTGACACAGCGAACCGGACGCAAATCATCTCTATACAATAATACATTCTATATGCGTCACGCAAATACTGCTCATGCTGACGTCTGCATGCACACGATGAAAAACTAGTGAAGGTATGTATACACTCGTTCCCAAAACCGCACGAGCACCACCAACGGGACTCCAATCCCGAGTGTCAGGGCAAAGACTTTTGCCGCAGCACCACGAGCCGACAGACGCGCAAGTGCAGCGGTTGCAATCAGTGCCAGGAACGGATACACGACCATTGCCCAGCGTACGGTCTGATCACGGAACAGCAAGACTCCCACACAAAGCACGGCGACGACAAGCGCGGGGATCACGATGTCTGCAATCCGGCTACGTCGCATACCCAGGAGCCCCATTCCTCCGAGACACACCAATACAAAAGGTAGTGCAGTCGGTATCTGCGAAAACTTGGCCGTCCATGCAATACCTGGTGGGCATCCTGGATATTTGGCGGTCTGTCCGACCAAACCTGCATATCCACTGTAGGTCAGCACCAGTGCGATAAGCACCATGCACAGTCCTGCGAACAGCATGTCGCGCGGGATGCGGCGGGTGCGAATGCCTGTATAGCCGAGAATCGTCAGCAGTGTCAGTCCAAAACTCAACGCGATACCGGTGTGCGTCAGCAGGGCCGCTGTACCGAGGATGGTTCGTAGGCCCCACGAAGCACGTGTGTCATACCATGCAACTACCGCAACGAGGAGCACTGCATGCCCCCATGCGTTGGATAGTTCGCCGATGTGCACCGATTGCAGGAACGGCATGCTCCATGCTGCGAGCAGAAGATACACCGCAGCAGTCCAATCACACGATGATGTATTGCGCGCGACGCGGTACACGTACAACAATGCGCCGACGTGCACGATGACGGCACCACTCATGAGCAGGTTGATGCCTGTCTGGCGGTCCCAGGTGAGCAGAGCAAATGGCGCTGCCAAGATGTATACCAGGGGTGGGTACGGTACCGTTAACGCACCTGCTTCACAGGGGAGTTCCGCAATCTGAAAAAGATTGCCACGCATAATATCAAAAAGCATGCGGACATGCATAGCGCTATCGGATGTGTGCAAAAAAGGACTACGTAGCGCAACAAGCGGTACTGCAATGGTCAGAGCAGTCACCCACCACCATCTCAGTTTGTCTTTGGATTCTGGCAGTATCAGGTGCACCAATACGAATGCCGAAAGACACGCAATCGCCGCCGAAATACCCATTGCTTGACTATGGACAAGCCACCACAACGGATCAGAAAGCCATCCGATACTGTAGAGCAGGATGCCACCGGCGACATACAACAAGCGATTCCGTGCATGCCACGCTGTCAACGCCGCCCACAATCCACCAATAACCAGGACTCCCATGATGAGTTGCACAGGTCGCCAGGTGCCAATCAACGGCTGAAGCGATGATTGAGAGACAATCACCCCGAGCTCTCGCCGGTCATCGGTCACCGGCAATGGCGAGCTTGATACGCTGATATGCGCACGTACGCCATCACCTTTGGTAAGTACCGACAGGATCCGACGCTCGCGCAAGGGTGCGACGTTGGTCAGCGCAGGCTCTACCCAGGTGAGTGCCACTCCAGCGTGTGGAGCCCAAGCACTAGCATCGATTGCAGTGGTCGATACAAACAAACCGCGACCTGCCATCGGCCACGATATCTGCCAACGCGGGGTAGACCAACGATAGGCAGCTTGGACCGCAGGATTCCAGTTGTCGGGTTCGGGCGGCCAAAATCCATACAGGTACGGTTCGTCGAGACCACGTCGCATCGTCGTCGCATCGCCGCCTATCGGGACCGAAAAAGGACCTATTTGACGCAGTACAGTCACCCAAAACATCAACAAACATGCACCGATGCACACGACCACAGCAATACTATCTCTCCGCATCGTTGCATCAAAGCGTCGTGCGTTACGTGGTACATGCATACGTGTTGCTCGTGACGAGGTTAATGCGCATGCAACTCTCGGACATAGAGTTCTGCATAGATACCATTCTGCGCCATGAGTTCATCATGTGTGCCATACTCAACGACTCGTCCTTCTGCCAATACGACAATTGCATCAAGGTTTTTGACGGCCGAAATCTTCTGACTCACCATAACGGTAGTTTTGCCTACACGTGCAGCCGACACCCGCATGACGATGTCATTGGCGGTGTGCGCATCGATGTTCGATAGCGCGTCGTCAAACAACATTATCGGAGCGTCGGTGATTACTGCCCGTGCAATCCCGAGGCGTTGCTTCTGGCCACCAGAAAGCATCGTGCCGCGTTCTCCGACGATTGTATCGAGTCCATCCGATAACTGTGCAATGTCGCGATCAAGGCACGATATACGCAACGCATCTTCAATCTGTTTGACGCTTGCTTCCTGCATCCCTAATGTGATGTTGTCACGGAGCGTCATGCTGAACAAGATGTGCTCTTGGGGTACGTAGGCGAGGCCGCGACGAAACGATTCGAGTGATATGCTCCGTGCATCGATGTCATCGTACAACACCGTACCTTCTTCGGGGTCGCGCATCCGCATCAGCAATGCCAAAAGACTGCTTTTGCCCGATCCCGTAGCACCGACAATCCCGACATGTTGGCCGACCGGGATATGCAACGAAATACCACGCAATACCTGGGCTCCATCTTGGAGCCACGACGCATGAGCGAGCCGTATATCACCAAGCGGGACGTGGGGAACGGCGGTTGGGCTGTCAATGACCGCTGGAACACGCCGGAGCACCTCACCGATGCGGCCCGCAGCTGCACTCCCTTGTTGGAGCCGCTCAAACGCGTTACTCAATGCGTTTGCGGCATTGCTCAACAACCCCAAGTACACGATGAACTGGACATATTGGCCGATTGTCAGTTGTTCTTCAATTATCAAAAATGCGCCGTATGCAACGACTGCTGTAGCCGCTAAGCGGACGACCATTTGCGGAAGCGGTGAAATAGCACTTGAATAGAGGCTGAATCGAATCGACTCATCCGCATAATCGTCGCTGAGTTTTTTGAAGGCTATTCCACTCTGCGCTTCTTGCGTGTAGGCAGCAATTGTGCGTTGTGCAGATATGTGCTCTTGTGCAAATGCCGAGATTTTGGCAAGGCGCTGCTGGACCAAATCGAAGGCTTGCTCTACGAGGTTGCCGAAACGAGCTTGGGCAATCAAACTCAAGACCAACATGATAACGGTGACCGCTGCAAGGGGAACGCTGGTCAGCGCCATCAGCGCGCAACCGATGAGCAACAGAAAAATCGCATGGATGGCCATCTGAAAGCCAGCACTATAAAATCGCCAGATATAAATAAAATCACTCGACGCACGCGACAACAAATCTCCGGTACCGAACGACGCTTGGGTGGTGCGGTCAAATGTTAATATATGCCGGTACAAATCCTGAGCCATGGTGTAACTGACACCTGCTGCCATGGTGCCCGTCAACATCCGCAGCAGATACCGAAACACTGCCAGAATAATCGTCAAACCGATAATCACCAACGCATACAACGCCAGTGTCTCGTTTGTCATGTTCGCCGTCAATGCATCAATGGCGTACCCGAGAATTACCGGGTTGTATGCACTCGCTGCTGCCCCGAGGAATGCATACAATGTGCCACGTGCCAGCAACCAACGATATGGTCGACCATACGGCAAGAGAATACGTAGTCCGGAATGTGCTTCCATTGTGCCCTATGTCTGTGCGACCCTCTGCGGTCGAAGAATGCGGTAGGTCAAATACAAACTCAACACGACATAATAAACTATGTACGACAAAGAAATGGTCAATATCCACGACGCGGGCTCGGGCATCTGCCAGAGGGCAATCGCATAGAGTATCGAGCAAAGCGTGGTATACAGCAGTGTAACGCGCCGTAGCAGCAACGTACGCGATGGATATACGTACCGTATCGGGATGAACACGAGGAGCGAACAAACGACCACAATGGTGGTCACGGTCGTTGTATCGAGTTGCATCACAACGGCATAAAACGCCACGACGTTCCAATAACTCGGAAAACCGAGGAAGAAATGATCTTCTGCCACGACTTCGTACCCGTCGGTTTTGGCGTCGACCCGGCAGAACTGATATGCCGATGCAAATAAGGGAATCATTGCAACAATTTGCCCCGTCGTGCCTTCCGGCAAATAATTGTTTTGCCAGAGAAGCAGGATTGGTGCAAAGACGTACGTCAGATAATCAACAATATCGTCGAGGCGACGGCCGTCGAACCAAGGTACTGTCTCAGTGACTTTAAATCGCCGTGCGAGTGCGCCATCGGTACTGTCTATGAATACTGCGGCGAAGCAGTACCAGAGTGCCAAAACGACATCTCCGCGGATGGCTTCCATGATGGTGAGCATCGCCAAAATTGCCCCGAACGCAGTGTAAATGTGCACTGCAATCCCTGCGAGCGTCATCAGACGCGACCCCCGTCGTTCCATCGTATTGCCACCTTAAATTCTCGGTAATACGCATACTATACCATCTCTTGCGTGCGATTCGTCGTTGCACCTCGGCCTCGTCCAACCAGCCATGCTACCCATCCCACGTGGAGACTCCATTCGAGCCACACGTGCTCGAGTTGCCATTGCCCAGGTGCCGGCAACGCCGCTATCGCAATCGAGCCGTCGATAATCCAAGCATATGCCGGGATTGCAATCCACGCGACCACACTCGCGCTTATCGG
>JBFYTT010000231.1:0-10557 GCA_041300425.1 Roseiflexaceae bacterium | reverse complement strand
GCATATCCGCCGATGGAGTGCATCGAACGCTGTCTGCAGAATGTGCGCAAGATGGGTCGCTAGTTCCCGCTGATGATACGCGCCGTGACACCGCGTCACGGCGCGTATGTGTAGAAAGTCCCTCCATGCAACGGGTCGCGAACTACCAAGAGGCGCTCAATTACCTCTACCGATTCATTCCCAATCCGCAGCATCGGCCAGATCCCAGCGAGAATTTGACGCGTACCCGTGAGCTCCTCAGGGTATTGGGCAATCCACAATCCCGTTTTGCGACCGTGGTCATCGCTGGCACCAAAGGCAAAGGCTCGACAACTGCGATGATAGCAGCGATGTGTCGTGCTGCTGGATTGCGTACCGGCATGTGGACATCTCCGCATTTGCATTCGTATCGCGAGCGTATCCAGGTCGATGGGGTCCTGATCACCCAAGCAGCACTCGTCGATGGCGTGAACCAAATTGCCCCCCACATCCATGAGTCAGATGTCGCCGGAGGTCTGCCATCGACGTTTGCCATTGGGTTTGCATTGGCGATGCGCCATTTTGCAGATGCACAGGTCGACATCGCAATCGTCGAAGTCGGGTTGGGTGGTCGCTACGACAGCGCCAATGTGCTTGATCCCGTGCTTTCGGTCATCACATCGGTGAGTTATGACCACATGGAGATACTCGGCGATACCATCGTCGATATCGCCATGCAAAAAGGCGGCATTGCACATGCGCACGTCCCTGTATTGATGGCGCCGCAGCCACTTTCAGCACTCGTAACGCTGACTGCCTGTGCCGCCGAAGCGGGTGCGCCGTGTTTTGTGGTCGATGATCCGGGCCAAGGTGGTATTCGTGGTGACGACCCTGCTGACGAGCATGTTCGTGGCCCCATCCCTGAGCTCTATGACCCGTTCGACTATTATCAAACGGGGCCACGTACCCCCACGCTGGGCGGTGAGTTTCAAGCCGAAAACGCACGCCTCGCCATCGCCGCCGCCCTATTTCTGCGCCCGCATTGGCCGCAGATAGACGACCACGCCATTGCCACAGGTCTGATGAATGTCCAATGGCCTGGCCGATACGAAGTACGCACCGTCGGTGAGGTACAGGTGCTCTTTGACGGCGCCCATAATCCTGATTCGGCCGAACGCCTCACACGATCGCTCGCCGTTGATTTTCCCGGACGCACCAAGACCATGGTCATCGGCTGTTCGCGCGACAAAGACATCCAAACCATGATTCCGTTTTTGGCTCGTGCTGCCGATCAAGTGATTGTCACGGCGTCGCGACATCCGCGTGCATGGAGTGACCTGGGGGCACTGCGTGATATGGTCAGTGCGGTCAGACCCGATATCCTGGTCATTGGTATTGCGGATCCTGCCGAAGCACTGGTCTTTGCCATCCACCATGCTCGCACCGAGGATCTGGTGGTGGTCACGGGCTCATTGTTTGTCGTGGCGGCGGGTCGTGAAGCACTTGGATTCGCATCGGAAGTGGATTAACACCCAGTCCCATGACTGAATCTGGTATACTTGTTACATTGTTTTGCATGTTTGGGGAGTTGTATGGCCACCACATCCGATTTGCGTACCAATCTCATCATTCGTTGGAACGGCACGTTGCATCGTGTCACCGAGTTCCACCACCATGCTCCCGGTAATTGGCGTGCCATGGTTATCATGAAGCTCAAAAACATCGCTACCGGCAAGTCCGTCGAAGAACGCGTCCGTGCTGGCGAAGATATCGACATCGTCCGTGTCGACAAACACTCCATGCAATTCTTGTACCGCGAAGGTGAAAACTTCGTCTTCATGGACAACGAATCGTTTGAACAAATCGAACTCACTGCCAACGTGATTGGAGATGGCGCTGAGTTCTTGCTCGACGGCATGGAATGTGACATTCTCTTCTACGACGAAACCCGCATCCTCGGCGTCGAAATTCCCATTTTCGTTGAGCTCACCGTGACCGAAGCAAGCACGGCATTGCGTGGTGATACCGCCACCAATGTCAACAAAATAGTCACGCTCGAGACGGGTGCCAAGATTACGGTCCCTGCCTTCATCAACGAAGGCGACAAGTTGCGCATCGACACCCGCACCGGCAATTACATGGAGCGCGTAAAGTAATTTCCGCCCCCGTCCGACGGCGTGGTTTCGACCATGCCGTCGTTTCTCATTTTTGGGGAGAGTTCGCATGTCACTCGTTATTTCTCCCGCGACGATGCGCACGCTCGAAGCAGAATGTATCGCTGCAGGTACGCCAGCACATCAACTCATCGAAAGCGCCGGCGCTGCCTGCACACAGGCAATCATGCATCGCTGGCCCACGCTCCGCCGCGTGTTGATCTGCGCCGGCCCCGGCAATAATGGTGCTGATGCCTGTGTCTGTGCGCGAGAATTAGCGCTGTTGGGCATATCTGTTACGCTCATCTGTTGGCAACGCCCCATCACCGATGCATGGCTCGGCGCAGCCTGTAGCGCAGGTGCCGTGTACCTCGAGCATTGGGACAAAACACTGGTAGAACGATTACTGCCCCACATAGACCTCGTCGTCGATGGTCTCTTGGGCATTGGGCTGAGCCGTCCTCCCGCCGACACACTCCTCCACCTCATCGAGACACTCAATGCCCGTCCGCGCAGGCTGCCACTCGTTGCCATCGATGTTCCATCTGGTTGCGATGCAGCAAGCGGCGCTGTCCCGAGTGTTGCCGTCCGCGCTGATGTCACCCTCAGCACGGGCCCAGTGAAAGTCGGTCTGTGCTTTCTGCCCGCTGTAATACATTGTGGCGAGATCATTGAACTCGCCATCGGTATACACCTCTCACAGACCGATCGACGAGTGACCCGCGTACTCAACAGTGCGTATGCACAGTCACTGCTGCCGGCGCGACCGGTTGATTCGTACAAAGGGACCTATGGCACGGTCTGCGTCTGGGCCGGTTCCGAAGCATATCCAGGGGCTGCCCATCTCGCATGCATGGCTACTGCCCGTACCGGTGCCGGCATTGTTGCACTCGCAGCCAGCCCCGCGGTAATCCCATTGGCATGGCCGACTCCCGAGGTGACACTCGTCCCACTCAGCGATGATCCGCACGACGCCTTGGTGCAGTCGCAGTTTTCGACATACCTGGTGGGTCCGGGTTTGGGCCGGAGCACACAGACTGCGCAGCATCTCCAGACGTTTTTGACTTCTGCAGATGTCGCAGGCAGGCCGGTGGTCCTTGATGCCGATGCTCTGACCCTGCTCGCACGTATCCCCGATTGGCCGCAGACCATCGCCGCATTGCCGTGTGTGTTGACCCCGCATTTCGGCGAGTTACGGCGACTGGCAGGTGGCACCCTCATCGATCTGCCACCCGTCGAGCGTGCCCAGTACTATGCCCGCACATGGGGTCACGTGATTATCATGAAGGGCAGCGTTACCGTGATTGCCAGTCCTGACGGTCGCACGGCACTCTGGGCACACCCCAACCCAGTGCTCGCTGTGGCTGGCAGCGGTGATGTGCTAGCAGGTATCGTGGCAGGTTTCATCGCGCAGCACTGTGATCTGTACAGCGCCGCCTGCTTGGCAGTTGCTGTACACGGGTTGGCTGGTCAGCATGTCGCGCAGATCGCTGGCGCTGGCGGCGTGCTCGCCAGTGAACTCGCTGCGGCTATTCCCGCTGCCGTTCAGGCATTGCGAGCGCGCTCATGAGGTGTATACATGCCCATCTATGAATACCGCTGTGCACCATGCAAGGTGACCTTCCAACGACTCGTACGTGGATTTACGGATCCCGCTGATCTCGCGTGCCCGCGCTGCAATGCCCGTCAGGTCTCACGTGTGGTTTCTCGGGTTGCCCATCTGCGTGGAGACGGCGCGATTGTCGACCGCCTCAGTCGTGATCAGACGTTTGCCGGGGTCGACGAGTCTAATCCGCAGGCAGTCGCCCGCTGGGCCAAAGAACTCGGTCGTACCATCGGGGAGGACGCCGGTGCCGATTGGGACGAAATGGTCGACGAGATGATCGACCAAGAACGCGACGACACACGCCGTGACAACGCAACCGGTTCAGATACCGATCTTGGATGGATGTGATATGCCAGATTTTCGCTTTACTGCCGTCATCAACCACGAAGAGTTCCATGAACGCATCAAAGCTGTTCCACAGACCTATGGCGTCTATATTTGGCGTGATAGTGCCGCACAGGTCTTGTATGTCGGCAAATCGAAGTCGCTCCGTGACCGCATGCAGTCGTACTTCAATGTCGCCCAGTTAAGCAACAAAAACCGCCGGATGGTCGCCAAGATCGCTGACTTCTCGATCATTACGACCAACTCCGAACTCGAAGCACTGCTGCTCGAGATGAACCTCATCAAGCAACACCGGCCGCGCTACAACGTCCTCCTCAAAGACGACCGAAGTTATCCATACATCAAAGTCACTATCAAAGAAGCATGGCCACGGATTCTCACCACCCGTACCGTCTACGAAGACGGTGCACGCTACTTTGGCCCCTATGCAAAAGCCGGTTCGGTACGGCGTACATTGAGCGAACTCAACCGCTTATTTGCCTTTCGTCCGCCCTTTGATTGCGGCGACGATCGCTTCAAACGTCACCAACGTACCGGCAAGCCCTGTCTCTACTACGAGATGCGGCGTTGCCTCGGGCCGTGTGTGCCTGCGTTGGTCTCGCAAGAAGAATACCAGCAGACCATCCAATCCGTCTGTCGCTTTCTCGAGGGCAAAACCGAAGACGTCGTCAAAAATCTGCGCACACGCATGACTCAACACGCCAAAGACATGCAGTTTGAACGGGCGGCATTTATCCGTGATCAGATCCGCGACATCGAAGAAATCAGTCAGCGCCAACAGGTCATGCGCACCGTGACCACCGACCAGGATGTCATCGCCTTTGCCCGTGAAGACGGCTCGGCAGTCGTGCAGATTTTCTACATCCGCAATGGCAAACTCATCGGTGCCGAGCCGTTCGCCCTGCAAAACACCGAGGACGAGGACGATGCACAACTCCTCAGTTCGTTTCTCACCCAATTCTACGATTCGGCTGCAGAGGTACCGCCCAATATCATCCTGGCCGAACATGTCGAAGAACCGATGATTATCGAAAACTGGCTCTCACAAAAACGCGGCCACAAAGTCGAAATCTCGGTCCCACGCCGTGGCGAAAAACGCGAACTCGTCGAAATGGCCACCACCAATGCCAAACGCAAGCTCGCAGAGCTCCGTGCCGCCTGGATGGACGGCGAAAAGCGATCGGTTGTCGGCTTGCGCGAACTTGCTACCATCCTGAATCTGTCCGATCCACCGACGCGCATCGAGTGTTTCGACGTCTCGAACACCCAAGGTACCAACACCGTCGGTGCGATGACTGTCTTCGAGAATGGCGAACCCAAGAAAGCCAATTACCGCAAATTTCGCATCAAGACATTTGATGCTGCCAACGATGTCGGCTCCATCAAAGAAATGGTCGAGCGCCGATTCAAACGCGCCGCTGCTGCCGCAGGTGAGGATGTCTTGTTGTCTGTCACCGATGTCCCTGATGAACAGCAATCCGAAGACGCCAAAACCAAAGAGCAAGAGGCGTGGTCCCTCTTGCCTGATCTGATTCTCATTGACGGCGGCATCGGCCAGCTCAATGCAGCGGTCGAGTCACTCCAACGGCTCGGGTTTGGGCATATACCAATCGCCGGCGTGGTAAAAGGACCCAATCGTGACCGGTTCGATTTGTTGCTCCCCAATGCCAAGGAGCTCATCGTCCTCGAACGCTCGAGTCCGGTCCTCGGTCTTGTGCAGACCATCGACGAAGAGACCGATCGCTTCGCCAAAAATTATCACCGCACCTTACGGGCCAAGTCGATGAAGAGTTCGACGCTCGAAGAAATCGCTGGGATCGGGCCCAAGCGGCGCCAACTCCTGCTCAAGACCTTTGGATCCCTCGATGCCATCCGTGCAGCCAGTGTCGACGAGATAGCTGCTTTGCCAGGAATGACGCGCAAATCTGCCGAAGAACTCAAGTCGCTCTTGTAATACGATCTGCGATGTCTGGTATAGTTGGCGCATCACACAAGGAGGTCTCTATGTTCGACGCGACCCAAATCGCCACTTTGCGCGCACTCATCGAACGGTACATACCTGCAGATGACGCTCCTGGTGGCATCGCTGCCGGAGTTGATAGCTACCTGATTGGATTCCTCCAGGCCGACGGTGTGGGGTTCATCACCCGCTATAGTCAGGCTTTGACGGCGCTCGAACGCGAAGCGCAGCACCGCCATGGCATCGCGTTTGCCGGGCTCAGTGGCCCCGATGCCGATGCACTCATCAGCGCCCTTTGGCAAAACGATACCCGCGCAGTGTGGCTCTGCGACGCGCCCACAACCCTCGCGCTCATCGCCGAGCACTGCGCTGAAGGCTTTTATAGTGACCCACGCCATGGGGCCAATGCCAATGCAATCTCGTGGACGTCCATTGGATTCGAGGAGCGACGATGAACTACGACGTCTTGATAGTCGGTGCAGGTGCAGGTGGGGGTGTGGCCGCTGCCGTCCTGGCAGAGTCTGGCGCCAAAGTCTTGCTGCTCGAGCGCGGCACACACTATACCTACGCACACGAACGCAGTGACCACTTACGCAATCATCGTCTGTCGCAATATGGCCAAAATACCGGCCCTGACGCAGGGCACCCACGTGTTCTGGTTGCGCCAGATGACAGCGAGCAGGTACAACTCCCTCATCACGGCGGGTATCATAACAACGCGATGGCGGTCGGGAGTTCTACCATGCTCTACGGCGGGCAAGCATGGCGCTTCATGCCCGACGATTTCCGCATGCAGTCGCGCTATGGTCGCCCCGCTGGCAGTTCGCTCGCCGATTGGCCTATTTCGTATGCAGATTTAGCTCCCTATTACCAACGCATTGAGCACGAAATAGGGGTAGCCGGTGATTCGACAGAGAGCGCAGAACGCTGGCCACGTGCCCATGCATACCCGATGCCAGCAGTCCCATTGACCGTCCGTGGCCGCATCATGGCAGATGCGGCGACCACGCTCGGCTGGCATTCGTTCACTCCACCGCTGCTCATCAATACCACCCCGTACCTCAACCGTCCTGCATGTGCCAAATGTGGGCTCTGCGTCGGGTTTGCCTGTCACGTCGATGCCAAAAACGGGACACACAACACGATGATCCCACGGGCACTCGCGACGGGTAATTGCACGCTCATCAGCGAGGCATTTGTGTTGCGGGTCCTCATGGCAGATGCACACACCGCCAGCGGTGTCGAATATGTCACTGCCGATGGGGTCCACCAGCGCGCCTATGCAGCAACGGTCATTATCTCTGCCAGTGCAATCGAAACGCCTCGTCTGCTGCTGAACTCTGCGACCAGCGATCATCCCACCGGTCTCGGCAACCACTCTGATCAACTCGGTAGGCATTTGCAAGGGCATGTCTATCCGCGCTCCATCGGGTTGATGAAGGATCCAATCTACGACGGCGAAGGCCCAGGTGTCAGCATCAGCACGGTCGATTTCAACCACTCCAATCCAGATGTCATTGGCGGTGGTATGCTGGCCGATGAGTTCATCACCTTGCCGATTGTTTTTTGGAAGCGCTTCATGCCGCCCGAGGTGCCGCGCTGGGGCAAAGCTGCCAAAGACTTCATGCGGCACGCGTATCCGCGCTTCATTGACATTACCGGCCCCGTCCAAGAAATTCCCACCCCCGATGCCCGCGTTACCATCGATACTACCGTGCGCGATCGATTTGGCGTCCCCGTCGCACGACTCTCCGGCAAAGTCCATGCAGAGACGGTGCGAACCGCAGCCTATATGCACGGCAAAGCCCGTGAGTGGCTCGCAGCGGCGGGAGTAGAGCGCCAATGGGGCAATCCACCCAACCCTGGGTTGAGCGCTGGTCAACACCAAGCGGGCACCTGCCGGATGGGTGATGACCCTGCGTCATCAGTCACCGATCGCAACGGCAAAATACACGGCATCAGCAATCTGTATGTCGCTGATGGTTCGCTCCACGTCACCAATGGTGGCTTCAATCCCGTCCTCACCATTCTCGCCAATGCCTACCGCATCGCCGAGGGTATCGTTGGGCGCGGCCGCTAATCGCAACACAATCCCCCCGTCACGTCTGTGACGGGGGGATTGTTGTTTTATCTGTTAGGCGACCGCTTCGGTAACCGTCTGCTTTTTCAGTTTTGCAAACGACATCAACAAGACCCCGCCGATGATGAGTGGTAACGCGTACAGCATGTACTCGCTCACCGATTCCTGGTTCAGCATTGTCCCGAGCAACACCGCAACCATTGGATTGACATATGCAGAGCTGATTGCGAGGGCCGGACGTACCCGCGGGACGAGGTACGAATAGGCTGTAAAGCCAATGAGTGACCCAAAAATCAACAGATACGCAAATGCCCACAATGATGTTGTCGTTACCGCTTGTGTGACTTGTTCACCGGTCACCAATGCAGCAACAAACAAACTGATGCTCGCTCCAAGCATCTGCGCACCACTCGCCATATAGGCATTAGGTGACTGCCTCACACGGGGGATCAGCACGGTGCCTAGTGACCAGCCCATTGCCGCTAACATCAAAAAGATGAATCCCATCGGTGCTGCTTGGATTTGGCCATCAAAACGCAAAACAATCACACCGAGGAAGCCCACAATAAGCCCGATGACTTCACGGCGATTCGGCCATAGCCCCCAGAACCCCCCAAATATTGCTGCCCAGATGGGTGAACTCGCCAGAATAAGTGCGGTTAACCCGGTGGGTATGTTGTAGTTCAGCCCCAAGACAACTCCACCATTGCCCAATCCGAGCAAAATGACGCCCACACCCATTCCCCCCAGAAGCTCCCGTACCGTAGGGAACGATGCCCCGCGCCAACGCATGAACAGCATCATGATGACTGATGCCGCCAAGAACCGGTATGCCGAAAGGTGGAGAGGAGGGATGGACTGCAGTGCATAATTCATCCCGAGGTATGTCGATCCCCAAATGGTATAGGTCGAGAGGAGTGCTAACCCGACCTTGACGCGTTCTGACACAATACAGCCCTTCGATTCGGTGATGTTTCCCGAGTTCCGTCAACGCCAATCAGAATGTTTTGCCCATGTGGAACATCTCACGCAAGAAGTACCCCGTATGTGATGCCTCGACTGCGGCTACACTCTCAGGGGTCCCCATTGCGATGACCTCGCCGCCACCGGTGCCACCTTCTGGCCCCATGTCGATCAACCAATCAGCGGTTTTAATCACATCAAGGTTGTGTTCGATCACTAGGACCGTGTTGCCAGCATCGACCAACCGATGCAAGACGAGCAGCAAACGCTGGACATCTGCAAAGTGCAGTCCTGTGGTGGGTTCGTCGAGGATATAAATCGTCCGTCCCGTATCCATGCGGGCGAGTTCGCGCGAGAGCTTCATGCGTTGTGCTTCACCACCCGACAACGTCGTAGCAGGTTGTCCGAGTGCGATGTAGTCGAGTCCAACATCACTCAACGTGGTCAGAATACGCGTGATTTTCGGTATGTGCGCAAAGAACTCTCGTGCCGTTTGGACATCCATATCCAGAACATCTGCGATGGTTTTGCCGCGGTATTTGACCGCCAGGGTTTCACGGTTATAACGTTTGCCCTTGCAGACATCGCAACGCACCGACACATCTGCCAAAAACTGCATATCAATGAGCTGGACGCCTGCACCTTCACATGCTTCGCAGCGACCGCCTTTGGTGTTAAAAGAAAATCGGCCGACGTCGTAGCCGCGCACCTTGGCTTCGGGGCTCTGTGCAAAAATATCCCGGATATGATCGAACAGCTTGACATAGGTCGCAGGATTGGACCGTGGGGTTCGACCGATGGGTTGCTGATCAATGTCGATGACTTTGTCGAGATGTTCGAGCCCATCTACCGCATCGATCGGACCGGGCAACAAGCTCATCCGACTTAACCGGTTCGCCAACGTGGGGTACAACGTTCCATTGATGAGCGAGGACTTTCCAGACCCCGATACACCGGTCACCGCCACAAATGCACCGAGCGGGAACGTGATGCTCACGTTGCGCAGATTATTCATCCGCGCGCCACGCATCCCTACCCATGCACCGTTGCCTGGGCGTCGGGTTTTTGGTGTCGGTATTTCCATCTTGCCGGACAAGTATTGTCCCGTCAACGAGTTTTTCACCTTGGCAACTTTAGCTGGGGTGTCCGCAGCGACCACTTGGCCCCCTTTGACACCTGCTCCCGGTCCGAAGTCGATGAGAAAATCCGCTGCTTGCATCGTCTCGAGGTCGTGTTCGACCACAATCACACTGTTCCCCAAATCTCGTAATTTGATCAGTGTGTTGAGGAGTTTGCGATTGTCACGTTGGTGCAGCCCGATGCTTGGCTCATCCAAGATATACATGACTCCGACCAAGCCTGACCCGATTTGTGACGCCAGCCGGATGCGTTGTGCTTCACCGCCCGACAAACTCGGGGCAGCCCGCGCCATGGTCAAATAATGCAACCCCACATTGAGCAGAAATCCAAGCCGGTCCTGGATTTCTTTCAA
>JBFYTT010000227.1:0-13800 GCA_041300425.1 Roseiflexaceae bacterium | reverse complement strand
GCAAACCTGACCCATCCCGGACTAGCCAACCGAATCATGCAAATCTCCCCCCTATCCGCACGGAGTGGGGGGAGGTTTTTTGTCACAATTTAGGATTTACCATAACCATGTTTGCGTTCCCTACGTATTGTAGTAATCATCAAACTATGTGTTATATTGCAGTAGATTTACTAAAAAAAATAAACACAGGATGAGTGCTATGAAGAGATTGATGTTTCTTGTCGCCGTATGTATCGGGATTATCAGCGCAGTGAATATCCCATCTGCGCACGCCGCACAGCGTTGTTTTGTCGAGACGGGGTACTGCATCGACGGACGGATTCGCGAATACTGGGAGCAGAACGGTGGGCTGCCGGTATTTGGGTTACCAATCGGCCCCCAAGAACCGGTCATCGTCGATGGCAGTGCATTCATTGGCCAGCGCTTCGAGCGGAACCGGCTCGAGTTGCACCCCGAGAACGCCCGACCGTACGACGTCTTGTTGGGCCGTCTAGGGGCTGACCGACTCGCACAACTGCGGATCGATTGGACGTCGTTCCCGAGTCAAGCTACTGCGACGGACTGTATCTTGTTTGCACAGACCAAACAGTCTGTCTGCGGGCAGTTTTTGGCAGCATATCGACGCAACGGGTTGCAGATGGATACTGATCCGGCGGTGAGTGAAGCCGAGAGCCTGGCGCTGTTCGGATTGCCGTTGTCGAACGTCTACCTCGAGACCCTGTCAGACGGTCAGCGTTATCAGGTGCAATGGTTCGAACGCGCACGATTCGAGTATCACCCCGAAAATCCAGCCCCGTACACGGTACTCTTCGGGCTTCTGGGCAACGAGACGTGGCAATTCAGCAATAAACCGACTGCCACACCCGTCCCCACCGTGCAGGCAACACCCACCATCACGATGACTCCGACTGCGACACCAGTGCCGACGTTGCCAACCAGCATTACCGATACGTTCCGGAGTCGGATGCCCACCGGCGGCAAGTGGTATGGCGATGTCAGCCGCGGCGTTTTGGCGGTCTATGATTTCAGCTACACCGAATCGAGCGTATGGTCCAAGACCGTCTCGTTCAAAGTGATGGAATACAACCCCGAAGCGAACGGTGAATCGCAGATTTCTGCGGTCAGTATTACCGATCTCGATGGCAATTATGGTACCTACTATTCGGGATCACCCTGCACCAGTGGCTGCTCGTTTATCACCACGAACTACAGCTATCTCATCCCACGGACATCGGCACCAGCACAAGTCACGGTTTATCTGGCCGGCAAACCCGTGGTCATCGAACTGCGACAGTGGCCCAAACCGTGATGCACTATTCTGGGAAGGCGCAGCACGCGTGCTGCGCCTTTTTCTTTTTGCCCAAAAAACACCCGCGATACGCCCCGACGACCGATCGCGAGACGTCAATCGCTGTCGTCTGGGTCACCACGCGAAAAAGAAAGCATGCTAGAATTACCTGCGCTCATTGATGACACAAACATTACAGAATTTATATAACATTTTACGAAATTTTAGTTTTTATTTTTATACTTATTTGTCATCTCAATGCATCCCAATGCAATATATAGACTCGTGTAGGCAATATCGGGCGCACTGTCGTTGCGTGGTATTTCTTACGACATAATGACGATTCGGCGCAACCTGTAGAGAGCGATACGCTCCGTGCTACTATGCAGAAGACACATCTGACTTGGGGGAACGTCTGCATGAAATATTACGTACATTTGCTATGGTCATGTTTGGTGCTGCTGTGTGTGACCGCGATGCTGCCCACACAATCGGTCCATGCTGCGGATACGTGCTCCCGCGAGACGGGATTTTGTATTGATGCGCGCATCGTGGGATATTGGCAAACGAATGGTGGACTCAGTGTGTTTGGACACCCCATCAGTGCGGTCGAAGAACGCATCGAAAACAGCGGGATTATCCGTACACAGTATTTCGAGCGCCATCGCATCGAGGTCCATCCGCTCGCAGCACCATACGACATTCAATTGGGTCATGTCGGATCCGAAGAACTGCGCACGCGCTACGGTGTCGACAATGCGGCAGATGGGCGTGGCAATCAAGCAGGATGTCGCTGGTTTGCAGAGACCAATCACGCAGTATGTGGCGAATTTGCAACGTACTGGCAAGGGCATGGTGTCGATCTTGATCGACGCAGTGGGTGGTCATACGCAGAAAATCTGGCGCTCTTGGGATTCCCGGTATCGGGCGAAATGACCGAGACACACGAGGGAAAGAGCTTAACGGTGCAGTATTTCGAGCGTGGCCGCTTGGAGCTTCACCCCAATAATCCTGCACCGTACCGGGTGTTATCAGGGTTGCTTGGCCGTACTGCACAGCAACGGGTTGCGCCAGTAGTGGTGGCCGTCAGCACGCCGACGGTACCGGTGTTGCCAGATAGTGTATTGCAGACCTTTGTGACCAACCGTATGCCTGTCGATGGGTATTGGCAAGCGTCTGAACACGGGATCTACAGCGCTGTCACCAACATCCGCTATTTGCACACATTTGCCTCGTACCGTGCACCAGCCGGCAAGCGCTTTGTGGCTATGACCGTACAATATCGCAACGATCGCCAACCAAACAATGCAACCGAGTACGTCGGGCCAGAGTTGTACTCCTTGGTCGATTTGCAAGGTGGAGTGCATCAGCTCGATCCACGATTTATCGGTTTAACAGGCTTCATGCAAGGGACCATGGTGGCACCAGGACAACGAGCCGGAGGACAAATCCTGTTCTTGATCGACAACGATACCGCGCCGAAACACCTCAAGGTACAAACCAACGCGGGGGTTGTCACCATTGAACTCCGTGTCTGGCCGATTATCCCCTAGCACGGCACTGGGGACCGATTGCCGCTGAGCATGTGATGCATGCTCGTACAGAAAAACGTGACACATCGTGTTTGCAGCAGAGACATCCAAAACCAAAGAAGCACGGCTACGTACCAGGTCACAGTTCTTTGCACGACTTGTTGCACTGACGACCGTACCGGTATTGCTGTGTGCATTGTGGTTGAACATTGCAGACATGGTGACGCTCAAGTCAAGCACGTTTGTGGCGACATTACGGCAACCATCACCGAGCACCAACCCCGTATCGACGCGTTCGCTCATCGCTGCAGCGCTGAATCGGACCCAACTCGATGTGCGCTCGGTCTACGAAGCGCTATACCCGGCTCAGACCACCCAATATGTGGCGCTGTTGTTGGTCCCTGGGCTGATTGATGAATTACAAGGCGACGTGCGGGCCGAGAACATCGCATACATCATCGATCAGCGTTTACCGGTACTGGTGCGTGAGTATGTGAATGACGCGCCACTGTGTAGTCAAGTGCAGGAACGCCAGATCATGGCCGTCATCGAGATGCCGACGGGCTATGCAATCGATGTCTGTCGGCCGGTCAAGCGAGAAAACGAACAGGCAGTGGTGGCGTGGTTGACCGCAGCGCTCCAAAAGGGGTTTAACTCCCCCGAACCAGACATACAGGGAATCATCTACCCGCAACGTGTCGAAACCCAAGAACGCATGGTCTATACGCGATTTGCACAATACGCCCGCTACAGCGCGATACTCGCTATCGTTTTGTTGGGAGTGGTCGTGGGTATGACGGCGATGCGTTGGCATGCAAGCATGCGCTGGCTCGGTATGATATGCATTGCTACGGGGATTTTGGGAGTGAGTTTGCGTGCGGTGACCGAGTCTGGCCAGGCCTTTGACGGTTCCCTAATGCTCCAGCAGTATAGTCGCCAAGCCGCCTGGTCAGGATTGCCGCTCGGCGTGTTGATCCGCGTGTTGGCGGATCCGTCGTTCCGCGATTGGAGCATCATCAGTGCCTGCATCGTGCTGTTTGCCGGCACAATGGGTGTCGGATTCGGTGCGCTCCAGCCATTACGTCGACCGATGCCGGTGGGTACACTGAACCCGATGGAAGGGGTCCCCAGTGCAGATTCCCAGCCTTCATCGAGTCTGACCGCAGTGGTCTCGACTGCAACGGTGACGGATGCGTTACCGGCTGGTTTGGTAACCAACCCACTCGAAATCATCCGAGACGACGAATCACCAACCAAAAATTCCTAATCGATGTGAGTGTCTGCCATCGGCACCATGGGCAACATGGTCTGAAGCGGCGGGGGATCCTCGCCTTCTGCAAGAAGCGGGATATCCAACGGCGGCAAATCCCGGAGCGACGTTAATCCGAACTGGCGGAGAAAATGGTCCGTCGTGGCAAACAACACCGGCCTCCCGACCGTATCGAGTCTGCCGACATCGACAACCAGTTCGCGGATCTGTAGCTGACGCACGAGCGTGCTACAATCGACCCCGCGAATGGCTTCGATTTGGGCACGTGTAATGGGTTGTCGATACGCGATAATGGTCAACACCTCTGAGACTGCATTGGATAACTTGGTCGCGCCACTCTGCCCCAGCATACGCCGTACGACCGGCGCCGCACCCACACTCGTCACACATTGAATCCGATCTTCGTGCCGTAGCACCGTGATGCCACGGTGCTGATAGTGCACAATCAGACGTTCGACTGCTGCTTCGATTTGTGCGAGGCTCACCTCGAGCCATTCGGCGAGTTGTGACAACGCGACTGGCTCACCGGCCACAAACAGAATTGCCTCGATTTGGCCCTCGAGGCTGAGGGATTGCGTGTCGACCATGTGCTTAGCCGACACACTGCAGATCGCGAGGGAAAGCAGTCATGGTCGTGGCACCAGCGGCAGTCCGAATCATCATGTCTTCGATGCGGACACCAAACTCGCCGGGCAGATAAATCCCTGGCTCGACGGTGAATGTCATCCCATCTCGGATTGGATTGTGTTCTCCGGCAACCATGAATGGCGGCTCATGGACATCGATGCCCAGACCATGGCCAGTCCGATGGATGAAGAACGCGCCGAAACCCGCTGCGTCGATGACGGCCCGGGCCGCGCGGTCCACCGAGTCACCGGTTGCACCGGGCTGTTGAGCTGCCAATCGTCCCGCGGTGTTGGCAGCCAGGACGGTGTTGTAGACCAGTGTGGCACGTTCGGACAGGGTACCCACCCCGATGGTGCGTGTAATGTCCGAGACATAGCCATCGACGATTGCTCCGCCGTCGATGACCACCAGATCGCCTGACTGGAGCTGCCGCATGCCATTGGTGTGGTGTGGGCTCGCGCCATTGGGACCAGAGCCGACGGCCAGGTCGAACGACGGCACACTCCCAGCGGCGCGAATGCGTCGTTCCCAATCGGCGGCGACGTCGAGCTCAGTCATCCCGATCCGGATAGCGGCGATGGTTGCGGCTAACGTCGACTCTGCGACCACAATCGCGCGCTGCATGGCGGCTTGTTCGTCGCTCGACTTCTGCATGCGCAGATCGGCAATCAACGGATCGGCATCGATTATCCGTGCGCTGGGCACGACGCCCTCGACAGCGCGCAACTCGAAGACACGCATGGTGGTGTGCTCGACTGCAATGGTCCCCACCGTACCACCCAACGCGCTGACGGCAGTGCGGAGCGCCGTTGCTGGTCCATCGCCGTCGTCCCACGGATGCACCACAACCGGGAACTGGGCTGCGGCCTGCGCACGCGGTGCCTCCATGGTGGGCAACACCATGTGGGCGGTGCCAGTGCGCGGGATGAGCATACAGGCGAGCCGCAATTTGGTCGAAAAGCCGATACCGCTCAAATACCGCATGTTGGTCCCTGGGACCAGGATGGTAACGTCGATACCGGCGGCTGCCATGGCGGCCTGCATGCGTGCGAGTCGTGTCATAATTGGTGCTCCTCTTCGTTTTCGGGTGGGGCGAATGTGACGCGGGCGATGGCCCACCCCGATTGAATAGAAAACTGAAAATCGCCGTTGAGATCACTTTCGACCAACGTACGGACCATCTGGAGTCCCATCCCGGTGCCCCGATGTGGCGGTAATCCTACCGTACGCTCCGGCCCATTATCGCGGACTTCGATTGCATAATCGTCCCCTTGGTCGACCAGCGTGATGATGACGTCGCCGCCTACCATCGATAAGCCGTGCGAGAGGGCGTTCATGATGAGTTCGTTCAACACAATCGAAAGGACCGTCGCTTGACGCGATCCCACGCTGATCGCAACACCCGTGACGCGGAAGTTCACCGTGTGCGCAGGATCGGTCATGCTGACCACCGCATGGTCGACGATTTGTTGCACGATGGCGTTGACGGTGGTTATACCGATATCCTCGCGCGACAGGAGGTTGTGGACCGCCGAAATTGCCTGAATGCGGGCGACGCTGTCACGCAGCGAATGACTCGCTTCGGATTCAGCGGGCAAGCGCCGGAGTTGCATGGTCAACAACGCCGAAATCGTCTGGAGGTTGTTGCGGACCCGATGATGCATCTCTTGGAGCATGACCGATTTGACGGCGAGCGCTCGTTGACTGTCGTCATACAGGCGTGCGTTTTCGATGGCGATGGCTGCAGCATCGGCAAACGCCGCCAACAACCGCACCTGCTCGAAATCGTAGTAGTGTTCGTTTGCCATATACAAACTGATTGCACCTAACGGTCGTTCACCGCGCACACGCAACGGCGTGCAGTAGAGCGAAAAGAAGCCGTCACGGGCGGCTGTCTCGGCCAAATCCGGGAAGCGCGTATCGGTAAATGCATTGAGCACCGCCAGCGGGCGACCATCATGTACCGCAGCGGTAATGCATTTGGGGATGGGCGACGGGTTGCGTGGGGCTCCATGCGTCGCAGCGAGTACCAGCGTGTCATTTGCATCGATGCGAAAAATGTCGGCACGCGTGGCCTGTGAGAGTTCGACTGCTTTGTCTGCAATCAGCTGGAGCAAATCGTCGATACGGAGCTGTTCGGCGATACGCTTCGACACCTGCTGCAGGGTGGTCAGTTCGCGAATTTTGCGGTGGAGCTGATTATCGGCGTTCTGGTAAATCTGGGCATTGGTAATAAAGAACGCCAACTCGCCCGCTATCGTCTCGACGAAACTGACTTCGCTCTGGCTAAACAGCCGTGGCTGACGCGTTTGTACCGTCACGACACCCTGGAGCTTGGGTGTGCCCAGATGGAATCGCCCATCGCTAAAGAGCACGATCGGTACAGCCAAAATACCGCGGAGTTCGGTTGTGCGCAATGAAGCGTCCGAAGCACTGCGACTATCGCGGGTGGTGTCTTGAACCATAATCGGTATGCCGGCTTGCCCTGCAGCACCGATGATGCCCTCGCCGAGCGACATCCGTACTTGACCGATAAGGCTCTGGTCGAGGCCCGCACAGGCACGGAGCACGAGTTCGTTGGCGTCACGATCATACAAATAAATAGCGCACACATCCACACTGCCGACCTCAATAACAGTGTCGACCACTTGGCGCATCGACGTGTCCAGATCGAGGGTCGAATTTGCGGCCGCAATAATGCGATGAAGACCACGGAGTTCGGCCATACGACGGAGAAATTCGGATTCGCGCTCGGCATGACGCTGATCTGCAGACGCTTCGCCATAGGCAATCCAGATATCCCGTTGGACATCGCCGAGCGGCAATCCGTAGTGTGCAGCAATTGCAGGCAGGGCGCTGGCAAGCGCTGCGATATCACCGTTTTGGTCGTACCAGCGGGTAGCGACAAGCCGCATCCCCTCTGTCGGGTCGATATCGTGTTTGGGGATGAGTGCGACGGGCGTTGTCATGGAGCCTCCGAGTCAACTGCTTGCCAGAGGATGGCATCAGCCCATACACCGCGGCCACCGATGGCGTCACGCAGCGGCAACAAGACTCGTCCGCGCGCATCGAACGTATAGGTCCCGAGGTCAACCCATTCATTCGCCACCGTCTGCATATTGATACGCGCCTCGCTGACACCGTCACGGTGGACGATTTGATAGGCGACCATGTCACTGTCGATGAGTCCGCTCAATGCATAGGGTACATAAACCATCACGCGAAAGCGGCCGGGGCGCAAGGTATCGACGTGCCATTCGGCGGTGGCGACTGGCCCAATCGGCCGTGCACGCCATGTCCGCAACAGGTCGACACCGCGTTGACCTGCCACATAACAGGCACTCCCGCCGACTCCCGACGGAGTCGATTCAGTCGGCAACCCGGTCACCCGAAAGTGGTCCGGATCACTGCTATCGATCAACACATCGGGTGCGCTGACGGGACCACACGGTGACGGGGTGTCGGCCCACATCCAATAGCTTTGTGCACCCGCAGGATGCTGTTGCCACGGATCGTCGCCCGTACCACACCAACCGTACGGATCGATGCTGATGCCGCCGTGGTGGACTCCGAAGTGCAGATGTGGCCCTTTGGAACAGCCTGTTTCACCAATGACGCCAATCACCTCACCGGTTTTGACCGACTGCCCCATCTCGACAGAAAGCGCCGAAAGATGCCAGTAGAGCGTACGCACATCAGCGCCATGGTCGATGATAACCGCCAGCGTGTCACAATTGTCGTCAGCAATACCGGCGAATATCACCGTCCCATCCGCAGCAGACAGCGCTTCGTCGGGCGGTGCTGCGGCGTAATCCCAGCCGTCATGGCCGTTGTAGGCAAACGCACGATCAGTCTCGATATGGCCCCAATAGGTGGTAACCCCTGCGTCTGCACGCCGTGTCAAAAAAGGACCGCCGTGATCAAAAAACGATGTGACCGGGAAGATAGCCCGAAGCGGGCGGTGCAAGCGCACAGTGGGTTGCCCGAGCGGCGCGGGTGGTTCACTCGACAATGCTCCATAGAGGCGTTCATAGACCGCCTGAAACTGCTGCAGCGCTGGTTCGAGACGCCCAGATTGAATGGTCGGCGCGAGGACACGGGCTAGCACATACTGGGCATCACTGAGCGACGCCGGCGCAGCGGCTTCGGTCCCGTCGGCATAGACCAACGCCGGTCGTTCACGCAGGTCACGCCGTGCATAGAACATCTCGCGCACCGCCCAGCGAATCTGTGCCGAAAAACCGGCATAGCGGCCTTGTTCGCGGTAGTTGCCCAGCGCCCATTGATAGCGTTCGGCCGGCAACCCCGGCTGGGTGACCAGGTCGCTGTGGAATTCGAGGAGCGCCAAGATTATTTTGGGGCTGACACTGTAGTAGAGGGTTTGACCGAGGATTGCTTTACCGAATGGCTGTTTGCGACCGGCTACCGTGACCGAAACCTCTGCCAAATCACCGCCACTGGCACGCAGGAATTGCTCGATGGGCGCTTGCGTAAAGTCACGATCATAGACGAGCTCAGCCATCGCCAAAAACCGCGGTGTCGGGGTTGGTGTACTCGGGACGATAGCAACAGCCGTGGGGATTGGGGTGCTCGGCATCGAATCTGCAGTGGGAACCGCAGTAGGGTCGATGGTCTCAACTGATGCCGGGGCTTCTGATAGGAGTGTTTGCCGTACCACCCAGGCTACTCCCCCTCCGACGAGGAGTATGGTCACAATGACGCCAATGATCCATCGGGGGAACGCTGGCGGTGCAGGAGGGGGAGCAGCACGCATGATTAGTTTTCGCTAATCGTAATAGTCTGCATGGCTTCGCCAGGGGCGGTAGCTGTCTCGGGATCACGCAGCGGGATACCGTTGACAATGTCTTGACCACTGGTGACTTCACCAAAAATGGTGTATTGACCGTCCAAGAAGGTCGCCGGTGCGGTCGTTATGAAGAACTGTGAACCATTGCCGTTGATGTCATTGCCGGGTCGTGCCATGGCCAAGTAGCCGGGTTTGTCGAACGAAACCGACGAACTGAATTCGGCCTTGATGGTGTAGCCAGCGCCGCCCATGCCGGTACCGGTGGGGTCGCCGCCTTGAGCCATGAAGTCTTGGATGACGCGATGGAACGTCACGCCGTCGTAGAAGCCTTCTTTGGACAAGAAGACAAACGAATTAACGGTCTCAGGTGCCAAATCAGGCCGCAATTTGACGACAATGTCGCCGCGTGGGGTTTTGATGGTGGCGGTGTAGTTCTTGGTAGCGTCGATGGTCATCGGCGGGGCTGCGGCATACTGCTTCTCTGAAGCGACAGGATCTGTTGCCGGAGCTTCGGCGGTGGGCATGGGCTCGGGGGTGATTTCCATGGTGACTGCGCCTGGATCTGTAGCCGAAGGGGTGTTACCGAGATTGAGTGCTACCAACACGAGGACTGCGACGACAAGTGCAGCGGCGATGACTGCGGGGGTGTTACGCTGGCCAATAGACGTTCCTGGCTTGGGTTTCTGCGACACGAGATACCTACCTGACTAAAACGATTTTGGGTATTATACCCGATGGAGTTTCGTTGCTGTGGCTACTTGCGTGAGAGCTCTTATAATAAAGTGAAATACATCGAATCGGAAAGACAGATTATGGACGAGCAGTCACAGACGCGGAGTCGCAAACTCGATCATGTGCGTATCGTCCTCGACGAAAACGTCGCAGCCAAGGGCATCAGCACGGGCTTTGCAGCATGGCGGATGCCACACGAGGCGCTCCCCGACCTCGATATGACGCAGATAGACCTGAGCACATCGTTCCTCGGCAAAAGGCTGAGTGCCCCATTGCTGATTAGTTCTATGACCGGTGGAGCCCAGGATGTGACCATCATCAACACGGTGTTGGCCGAGGCCGCTCAACACTTAGGTCTCGCCATGGGCGTTGGGTCGCAACGTGCCGCAATCGGCGATGCCGGCTTGGCAGCGTCGTATCGCGTGCGCCATATTGCACCAGACATCACATTATTTGCCAATCTCGGTGCGGTGCAGCTCAACTACGGGTTTGGGGTCGATGAATGTCTACGGGCGGTCGATATGATCCGCGCTGATGCGTTGATTCTGCATCTCAACCCGCTCCAAGAGGCAGTCCAGCCCGAGGGCAATACCGATTTTCGTGGATTACTCCCCAAAATAGGCGCAGTGTGTCGTGCCTTGCCGGTCCCCGTTATTGTGAAGGAAGTCGGCAATGGAATAAGCGCAGCCACTGCGCGTCGATTAGTCGACGTCGGTGTGGCTGCCATCGATGTTGCAGGGGCAGGTGGCACCAGCTGGTCAGAAGTCGAGCGATTCAGGCACGACAGTGCCGCCCGCAGTGCACGCACTGCTGGTGCGTTCGCCGATTGGGGGATCCCCACCAGCACCGCAATTCGCACCGTACATAGCGCATTGCCGCATACACCGCTGATTGGGTCAGGTGGTATCCGGAGTGGGGGCGATGTGGCCAAGGCAATTGCCCTGGGCGCTGACCTGGTCGGCACTGCCAAGCCAGCCCTGATTGCTGCTGTCGACAGCCGTGGGGTGACACAAGTGATTGCCGAGCTCCAAGGGTTCCTCGACGAATTGCGGGTAGCGATGTTTTGTAGTGGGTGTGGCGACATTGCTGCCTTGCAGCGCATCACGATGGAACGAACAGATCACGATGCCTAAGTACCCACCTGGAACGCACCGTCTCGGCGATATTACCCAAACCGCATGCCATGAGGGACTCGCGCCCACTCCGCGTGCAGTGTTTGTTATCGACAAATCGATACGTGACCGGATTGTACTGCTCGATCCAACACTCGCACCGTGCTTCCGCCGGTATATTGGGAGCGAAGACATCCACCGCTATGCCTGTGCGCAGAGCAACAAATTCTTGTTAACATTGCCCGCCGGGTGGACGGTATCGACATGCAATACTCCTGCAGCGGGCGTCGATGCATGGCATGCCATCGCAGAACGATACCCTGCGTTGGCCCGACATTTGGCCCTGCATGTGGCCGATCGACCCAAAAGCCACGTCCATTGGTGGGAGCTCGATGCGGGCGTTGTGGTACCACCACGCGACCGTGCAGTCCTCACGATGGAGTGGCACCGCACGATTTTGTGGGTCGCCCGCATGCCCGCGGGGTATGTGTCTGCAGCGGCATGGATTGACTGTGATGCCGATTGGCTCCTCGGATACCTCAACAGCATCCCGGTCCAACGCCATATCCAGTCAGCACGCCAGGCTAATACACGCTGGACAGTCTGTGACATCGTTGATCTGCCCGTCCCCGAGGTGTTGGTGACCGACGCCGATATGCGCGACTTATCTGCGCAAAACTACCATTTACATGCCCAGCGACTGCAGCTCGTCCAAGATGGATTACTGGCTCTCACACGGGCATTTGCACCCCTCGGTGCGGTGCCGACCCCTGCACTCGAGCGTTGGGTGGAGCTGGATTTTGCTGGATTATGCAAAGCAGTATCGAAAGCATTCAAAAACGACATACCGCTGCGCGTCCATCCCGAATGGCAGCAGTGGCTTGAACTGAACCGACAAGCGTATAGCGATGTGAGTCAGCAGATCAGCTTCGTCGATGGGGCACTCACCAAAGAAGTCAGCCAACAACTCCCATTGCCGCAGGGATAGTGGATGGAAATCGAACAACTCACGCTGCGAAATTTCCGCAATTATATCCGCCTCGACCTACCACTCGGGCATGGGGCGACGTTGCTATATGGTCCCAACGCGGCAGGCAAGACTTCGGTGCTCGAGGCAATCGCCCTGCTCGCCCTCTCGAAGTCGCCGCGTACCAGTGTGGATCGTGAGTTGATTTGTTGGGATGCACCACACAGCGACCTGCTACCCGCGACGGCGCGGGTCAGTGCCGACATACGCCGGGCGGATCGCACCACCCATCTCGATGTCATCATCCAGGGCCGGAGCGACCAGATTGCGCACGGAGCAAGTGGTGGCAGTGCCACCAAAGTGTTGCGGGTCGACAACAAACCGGTCCGCGCTAGTGATTTGATTGGCTTTGCACGGATGGTGTTTTTTGCACCGACCGACCTCGAACTGATTACCGGTGCACCGGCAGAACGGCGGCGCTGGATCGACGCAATGCTTTCGCAACTCGACAGCACCTACCTACGCACCCTCAATCACTACACCAAAGTCATCACCCAACGCAACAGTCTATTGCGGCTCTGGCGTGAGAAAGGGTCGACACCGCGCAACCCGGCCAGCGAACTTGCTTTTTGGGACGAAGAAGCCGCCCACGCAGGTGCGGCTATCATGGTCCAACGCCGCCTCGCTTTGAACGAGATAAGTCTCTCTGCAGCACAAACGTACGCCACTATCAGTCACCCCGACACCGCATTGGAGGCACGCTATGCACCCAATCTCGTGGCAGAGTGGGATACCCAAGCAGACGCACAACAGGTACTGCTCGCAGCCTATCGCGCCAGTGAGCGCGAAGACATCGCGCGCCTCCAGACGACCGTCGGGCCGCACCGCGACGATATCGTGGTGCACGACCGGGGTGTCGATTTGGGGACATTTGGGTCGCGCGGCCAGCAACGCAGCACGGTGCTCGCGCTCAAAATGGCCGAGGTCGCAGTCATGCATGCACGCAGTGGCGAACGTCCTATTCTGTTGCTCGACGATGTCTTGTCAGAGCTCGATGCCCTACGCCGATTGCATGTCTTGGCACTCATCGCAGAGCCAAACCAGCAATCCATCTTGACCGCAACGGGCGTAGGGGACTTTAGTGCCGATTTCTTGGCAGCGGCACACATCTTGCGGGTCGATCGCGGTCATGTGTATGACATGCGCTAACCTCAGCGCATATCGTCGCCACGGAGCCACCCCATGCGGCGAAAAAGCACAAAAACCGTACTACCCGCAATCACCATCAAACCTAATGCAAAATAGTACCCATAGCCCCAGGCCAGCTCGGGCATATGCGCAAAATTCATGCCAAAAATACCCGCTATCAACGAATTCACCATCAATATAACCGACACAATAGTCAAAATCTTCATGACGTTGTTGAGTTTATTCGACTGCACCGACAGATGCACATCGAGGATCG
>JBFYTT010000210.1:0-2603 GCA_041300425.1 Roseiflexaceae bacterium | reverse complement strand
GCCGACAACCTCGGGACCATTGCCAAATCCGGCACAAAAGCAATGCTCGAGTCGCTCGATGCCGGCCAACGCGGCGATCTCGTCGGTCAGTTTGGCGTAGGTTTCTACTCTGCATTCGTCGTTGCAGACCGGGTAACAGTCGTTTCACAATCGTATCTCCCTGATGCAGACGCTGCCGAATGGGAATGCGATGGGAACGACACATTTGTTATTCGTGCTGCGAGTCGTGCCGAACGCGGTACAACCATTACGCTCCATCTGAAAGAAGATGCCAAAGAATTCGCTAGCGAATGGAAACTCAAGCAGATTATCCAAAAGCACTCCCGCTACATCCCCGTTCCCATCATGATTGGCGAAGATATCGTCAATGACACGCAAGCGCTCTGGCGGGTGGCACCACGTACGGTCGAAGCAAGCCAATACACCGATTTTTATCAGCAATTGACGTACGAGATGGACGAGCCGCTGGCCACCGTGCATCTGTCAACAGATGCTCCGATAGACCTGCACGCCCTCCTTTTCATCCCCGCCAAACGCGAACGCGGGATGATCGAACGGCGTATCGAAGGCAATATCGCACTCTACAGTCGCCGCGTCCTGATCCAGGCCGAGACCAAAGAAGCACTCCCGAGCTGGCTCCGCTTCATGGAGGGAGTCGTCGATAGCGAAGATTTGCCACTCAATGTGTCACGCGAGATGGTCCAGGGTTCTGCGACCATGGCCCGCATCAAAAAGACACTCACGAGTCGGGTCATCAAAGAAATCAATGACATGGCGGCCACAGACCCCGAGAAGTTTGCGGCATTTTGGAACGAATTCGGCATCTTTTTCAAAGAAGGCATTGCGGTAGATCCATCTGCCAAAGACGAAATTTTGCCACTGTTGCGCTTCCACACAAGCACTGATGACGCGTTGAGCACACTCGATGCCTACATCACTCGTATGAAACCCGACCAAACCGAGATCTACTACGTGCATGCGAACGACCTCGCCAGTGCAAAACAAAGCCCGCATCTTGATGCTGTTCATGCACGTGGCATCGAAGCGTTGCTCCTGACCGATATGGTTGATCCGTTCATGATGCAACACATCCGGGATGTCCAAGGCAAAAAGCTACGCAACCTCGACGATCCAGATGTCGTGCTCCCCGGTGAAGACGCCGCCCAGACAAGCACGCTGGATGATGCACAGTTGCTCGCCGTTGTCGAAGGCTTCAAGCACGTCCTCGGCAGCCGTATCGACGGTGTCCAAGCATCGCAGGTCCTGCGCAACCATCCACTCCGGCTGGTCGCTACAGCCAACAGCGACATGGAGCGGATGCGACGCATGATTGAACGCGACACGAGTGCCCCTACCCGCAAAGTCGAGTTCAACCAAGCCCATCCCATCATCACGGGCGTCGCAAGCCGGTTGGCGCATAATCCCGACGACGCAATCGCAGCAGCCGTCATCGAACAGCTGTATGCAAGTGCACAGTTGCTGGATGGCAGCGCGCTCGACCCCGCCGCCATGGTCAAACGGCTCGAGACACTCATGCAGGCGGCAGTCTCGGCACCGCTCGAGTAACATTCACACACAAAAACCCCCGCAGAGCAATGCTCTGCGGGGGTTCGTTTGGTTCTGCTACCCGAATTGGCCACTGATGTAATCCTCGGTACGCTTGTCACTGGGTGCGGTAAACATTTTCTCAGTTTGGTCGAATTCTATCAATTCACCAGCCCGGGTGGTTCGATTCATCAACAGAAATGCAGTGTGGTCCGAAATTCGCGCCGCTTGTTGCATGTTATGCGTGACGATAACAATGGTGAATTCATCTCGCAAACTATCAATCAGGTCTTCGATTTTGAGTGACGCGATCGGATCAAGTGCCGAACACGGCTCATCCATCAAAATGACTGCTGGTTTTGTGGCGATCGCCCGCGCAATACACAAGCGCTGTTGTTGACCACCCGACAGTGCCGTGCCGAGACTTTTGAACAAACGATCTTTGACTTCGTCCCACAACGCCGCGCGCCTGAGCGACTCTTCGACTTTTTCGGCGATGAGTCGCTTGTCACGCATACCATTGACCCGCAAACCATACGCCACATTATCAAAAATAGTGAGCTGGAACGGATTTGGACGTTGAAAAACCATACCCACCTGACGTCGGAGCAACACCGAATCAACGTCAGCTCCGTAGACATTTACCCCGTCTAAACACAATTCGCCTTCGGCATACGCACCGGCGGTGGCATCATGCATGCGATTGATAGCCCGTAACAACGTGGATTTCCCACAACCCGACGGGCCAATGATAGCCGTGACATGATTCGCCGAAATGTTCATTGTCACATTGTTGACTGCACGAAACTTCCCATAAAAGAAGTTAAAATTGCGCATTTCGATTTTGGAGTGAACAACATCAGTGGATGTGCGCGTACGTACCCGTGTGTTGACCAAATCAGCAAAACCAATAGAACGACTCACCGTCATTGCATTATGCATGGTACGTCCTTAGCCTACTTGACCGCTAATATACGATTCGGTGCGAGGGTCTTGTGGATTCGTAAACACACTCACGGTAGCTGACTTTTCAACGAGTTCACCGACAGCTTGACCAG
>JBFYTT010000189.1:0-4142 GCA_041300425.1 Roseiflexaceae bacterium | reverse complement strand
ACCCTCGAGCCCGAAGAAATCGATCGCTACCGCGCACTCGGCGCAGCAACCGGACGCGCCGTCGAGGCGGTCACCCGGGCAGTCCGACCAGGGATGCGCGAGTTTGAGGTAGCAGGCTTACTGGCGGCGCATGTCTACGCGATGGGAGCAGCGCCGGTGGTCACGCTGGTAGCAGCAGACGAGCGCCTGCTCCAGTTCCGCCACCCCATCCCTACCGACGCACGTGTCCAAAAAACCGCTATGGTCGTCGTGTGTGCCCGCCGCAACGGCTTGATCGTCTCGGCCACGCGGCTGGTGTCGTTCGGCGCCATGGATGCAACCATGGCCCAGCGGGCCGCAGATTGCGCCGCCGTCGATGCCGCTGCCTGGCATGCGTCGGTACCCGGACAAACCCTCGGTAGTGCGTTCCAGGCCATCATCGCGGCCTACCACGCGCGTGGTCACATCAACGAATGGCACAAACATCACCAAGGCGGCGTCACCGGCTACGAAAACCGCGAAATCCAAGCCCGCCCCGACAGCACCCACATCATCGGGGTCAATCAGGCGTTTGCGTGGAACCCGAGCATCACCGGCACCAAATCCGAAGACACCATGATCGTCACTGCCAATGGGCCCGAATCACTGACCACTACCGGGGATTGGCCGATGCAGCAGGTTGTCATCGCCGGCACCGTCTACGAGCGGCCGGCGGTATTGATTAACTAGCCCGCTATACCAATCACGCCCCCGTCGGCAGTGCCGACGGGGGCGCTTTTGTGTCGATTACGCGTTCAGCACAGCTGCCACGATAAGCGTCTTCATGCCCATCATCGCCTCCATGGCGCGTTGTGCTTTGGCCGGGTCAGGGTTCGATAACGCTTCAAATAATTGCTGTGGTACGACCTGCCAGGTCACGCCAAAGCGGTCGACAACCCAGCCACACGCCTGCTCGGTGCCACCAACGCAAAATGCGTCATAGTAGTGGTCCACTTCGGCCTGGTCTTTGCAGTGAATCATGAACGATACCGCTGAGTTCATCGCGTATAACGGTCCACCATTGATTGCTTGAAATTCTCGACCATCGAGCACCATCGTGAGCGTAAAGGTCGTCCCGTCCGGTTTTTGTTGATGCTCCGTGATGAACGAATTGGGAAAGAGCGCGAGATAAAACTGCGCTGCCTCGTATGCATTGGTGTCGAACCACAAAAACGGGGTAATCTTCGGCACAGTGCGCTCCTTCATCATAAAAAAGAGTATATCACACCGTGTATTGACTGACCGGTCAGTCTGTTTTGGGCACCAGTATGCGCCAAAATACGTTGTCGCATACGTTACAATAATCACAATGTCTACGAATCCAAAGGATGACCCATGCGACTCCCCACTCTTATCCGCCTGAGTGCCATCCATGTATCAGTGGGGCTGACGTTGTTACCCATCGACAGCACCCTCAACCGCATCATGATTACCGAACTAGGTATTTCTGCGACCCTCGTCGCATTACTCGTATCGGTCCCCTATCTGCTCTCGCCGATGCAACTCTGGATCGGGTCACTGGGCGAACAGCGCCCGATCTGGGGGTACCATCGGAGCCCCTACATCATCATCGGTCTGCTCCTCTGTGCATTTGGAGCAGCCAGCTCACCCACCGCTGCGTTTGCCATTTATGAAGGGCTGTGGTGGGGGATACCGTTTGGGTTTGTTGCATTTGGTGCGTGGGGCTTCGGATTCAACTTCGCAACGGTCTCGTATCTCGCCTTGGCAACCGAGCTGTCGAGCCCACAAGAGCGTTCCAAAACGGTCGGCGTGATGTGGTTTGTCCTCATCCTGAGCATGATTATTGGCGGTATCAGTTTTTCTCGTGCCATCGAGCCCTATTCACACGAACGGCTCATCACTGCCTTTCTCCAGATGGCCGGTTTAGCACTGGGCATCGGTCTGCTCGGCGTCATCGGCCTCGAGCGGCGCGGGTCAGCAGCAGTACCTGCCGAGCAACGCCCCAGCATGCAGGTCGTTATGCGCACGCTATGGGGCAATCCGCAGGCCAAACGGTTCTTTGTCTATCTAATCCTGTTGTTAGTTGGCATACTGGGTCAGGATATCCTGCTCGAGCCCTATGCCGGCGACATCTTCGGTGTTCCACCGGCAGTCACCACACGCTACACCTCGATCTGGGGAGCGACGTTGTTGGTGGGGCTCTTGATTACCAGCCCACTCACCAAACGCTTTGGGATGAAGCGCGTCGCAGCCAGTGGAGCCGTCATCGCAGCAACCGGGTTGGCATTAATCGTCACAGCCGGCGCTGTTCATGAAGTCGGGCTGTTGGTGCCAGGGCTGGCAGTGTTCGGCTTTGGGTCGGGGATTTCTACCGCGGCCAACCTCGCGCTGATGCTCGACATGACCGTGGCTGGCCAGGTCGGCATTTTCATCGGTGCCTGGGGTGTGGCAGATGCACTGGCGCGCTTCGGGGGGACTATGCTGAGCGGAATCGTCCGTGATGTCGTCGGCTATGCCTTCGGGAGCGTGTATGCGGGCTATGCCGTCGTCTTCTGCATCGAGATAGTACTGTTCGGCTTGTCGCTCATCCTGCTGAGAAAAATAGAAGTCAAAGACTTCACCCGCCATGCGACCACTCGCGATGTCATCGCCGCAGTCGGCAAAGTGTAGCACTCCTGCCCGCACAGGGTGCGTCAGCACGTCCGGGTGCAATCATTGCAGGACACTGGCTTCGCAGAAAAACGACGCGAGCGCCGGCGGCAGAATTTCGGCAAAGCGCGTCGTGTCGCCGACGGCATGACCGGCGAGGGGCATCAGACGCGCAGTCAATGGCTTTTTGAGGGCGGTGGCGACCGACGCTACCTCGCGATACATCCCCGCCAGCGCGTCGACCGACACATCGGCCGCCAGCGGGATCGTGTCGAGCCCCGTGCCGCAGACCGTGCTAAATGCCAACAAATCACGCAACGTATAGCGCCCTTCGCGCGCCCGCTGGGCCAACACTGCATCCTCGACCACCGGCAACATAATGCCCGAAAAGCCCAACTGCGTAACCGCACAGCCGCGAATCGTCGCCGTCAAGGCGCGCACCGCACTCAGCGTGCCCCAGTCACCAAACGGCACGCCTGCGAGTGCTTCAATCGCGGCAGCGATGCTCCGCTCGGGGTGGGGATGCGGCGCAAGCGACCAATCACAGCCTGCATACGTAATCCCATACTGCGCACAAATTGGTTGGGCAATGCGGGCGAACAGCGCATCATAGCGCACAATATCGGCAGCCAACTGCTGCAACGCTGTCGCCACCAAGCGCGGTCGGTCGGCGTGGCCGAGTGGCACATCTGCCAGCGGGCGGGTAGCCTGCCAGGCCAACGCTGCCGCCTCGGGGCCAATCGCCAGCCACGGGGCACCGCCGTCGTGCCACGAGGCGGGGAAGAACGGGCTGCCCGCTGGTACCTGCGCCAACGCCGCAACCCGCAGGTTGCCCACGCCGCCCGGCACAATCCGGGCCAGGTCGTGTGTCATGCGCGCCATCTGCTGGATAGCACCTTCGTCGACGGCGTCGTGCGCAGTCAACGACACACTGGCAAACAACGCCTGCGTGGCAGCCATCGCATCGGCCAGTTGATCGAGGCGCTCACGCTGCACAACGCCGAGGGTGACGTAGTCGAACCCCAGATCCAACGCGCGCTCTTCGAGCCCACGGGCCACGCTCACCAGATCGGCACAGCTGTTGAACCCGTCCACCGTTGGCGTGGCCCGCAACGTCTGCACCACAATGCCCTCACGGGCGAGCTGCGTGCGCAGTGCTGCGGCGGCATCGGCGGCCCGTTTCCAATCCTTCTCGCGCGTGCCAACGGTAATCGTGCGTAGCTCCATGGTCTGCTCCTAGCCGCCCATCACCATCCGAATCACCCAAAAGGACACCATTCCGCATACCACCGTCAAAATAGCATTGCTCGTCCGCCAGGCCACCAATGCACCGATGATGCCTGCAAGCACTGCCGGTCCGATCGACAACACTCGCCCCGCTGCCCCACTCGTGGTGACCAACGCCGGCACCACCAAGGCCGTAAACACCGCTGCCGGCACATACCGCAACCACAACGCCAACCACGGCGGCGGATTGTTGCGCATAATCAGCAATGGAATCGCCCGGGCTGCGT
>JBFYTT010000181.1:0-5876 GCA_041300425.1 Roseiflexaceae bacterium | reverse complement strand
TATCAGCCGACACCACTGCACACTCGAGCAGTTACCGCTCGGGGCTTTCGTTGGTACCTGTAGCACACGGCGGAGTGCACAAATCATGGAATTGCGGCCAGACGCACAGCTGCTCGATATTCGGGGCAATATCGATACACGCATCGCCAAAGCACTTGCCATCGATTCACCGTACGACGCCATCGTGCTTGCACAGGCAGGAGTGGTACGGCTCGGGCTTGAGGCACACATTTGCCAGGTATTCAGCGAAGATGAGCTGCTGCCAGCACCTGCGCAAGGTGCATTGGGGATTCAGACAAAAATTGGGACAGCCGTCGATGCACGCATCGAGCTCATATCCGACCTGACGACCATGATTGCCGTGACTGCTGAACGTGCGGTGCTGCATGCGCTGGCGTTGGGGTGTAGTGCTCCGCTTGCAGTCTATGTCGAACCGCTCGGCGGGGGCCGTTTTCAGATGCGTGGCCGTGCACCAGCGGCACAGGGGACGTCTTTGCTGACGCATGCGATGACCTTTGTTGCGGCAGATGTCGCCGGGGGGGAGGCGGCTGGCAACGAGTTGGCATCACACATGCGCGCGGCGGGTATTTCGCTCATGCCAGCGGGGAATGGAGCATGAGTCTTGCCGGCAAACACATCGTCATGACGCGTGCTTCGGAAGACATTCCAACACTCGCCGCTGCTATTAGCGCGCGCGGCGGGATTCCGCTGGAGTACCCCTGCATCGCATACCAACGGGCATCAGATGCCGCGTGTGCGGCGTTTTCTGAAGCATTCCAGAGCACACCATACACCGCCCTCCTGCTGACCAGCCACCATGCGGTCGCATTCTTGGGACAGTGTCTGTTCGCAGGAAAAACTGCAGCGCTGGTAACGTCCATTCGCTGCCTCTGTATTGGGCAACGAAGTGCCAGCGCTGCGCGTGAACGTGGCTTTTCACTTATGCCGGCAGATGTGTGGCCAGATAGTGGGACATTTGTGCGTTGCTATGACCCAAACACAACAGAACGCATCTGCTGGCCGACCTCAGACGCCAGCAGACGCGCAGACTTCCCGCTGGATTGGCACATCGAACGGCATGTGCTGTACCGGACATTGCCGTGCGCCACAGGGGAGTCGTTGACCTCCATGCTCCAGCGATACCCCATTGACGCCATTACCGTGCTCAGCGGAAGCGCAGTTCGAGCGTTTGATGCGCGCGTCCGTGCCGAAGGAGGTACAAGCGTGTTGCTGGCGGGATTGCGCTACGCGCCCCTCGGTGCACATGCGCGCGCGATGTTGGCAGCCTATGGATGGGAAAAGCAGATTCCCGTCAGCGGAAGTAGCATGATCGATTTGGTCAGCGCTCTTGATGTTTTTTTGTAGGAGAGGAACCCACATGCGATACGACATCGTGCAACGTCCGCGGCGATTGCGCTATTCAGCTGCCCTGCGTGCATTGACCAACGAAACCCACATCCGGGTAGACGATTTGGTTGCGCCTTTTTTTGTGCGTGACGGCACGGGCATCCGCAACCCAATTACATCCATGCCGGGGCAGCATCAGCTGTCGATTGATACGCTCCTCGAGGAGGTCGCGGTACATGTCAATTTGGGCATCAAAGCGGTCCTGTTGTTTGGGATTCCACTCCACAAAGACGCAACGGGTTCTGATAACTACGACCACAACGGCATCATCCCACGTGCAATTCGATCGCTCAAGGCACAGTTCCCAGAACTATTAGTTATCTCGGATTTGTGCTTCTGTGAGTATACGGATCACGGGCATTGCGGCATCATAAATACCCCTGATCAGCCCGCGTATCAACCAAATCTGCCCATCGGGTATCTGTTGAACGATGTGACAGTAGAACTTTTGGCAAAAGCTGCCGTGGTGCATGCGCAGGCAGGGGCAGACATCATCGCACCATCGGGCATGCTGGATGGGATGGTCGAGGTGATACGATTGGGTCTCGACAATGCCGGACTGTCCCACATCAGCATCATGAGTTATGCCGTCAAATATGCCAGTGCGTTCTATGGTCCATTTCGAGAGGCAGCAGAAAGCCCACCAGCATTTGGCAACCGACACCAATACCAGATGCAACCGACCAACCGGCGCGAAGCACTGCGCGAAGCAGCACTCGACATCGCCGAAGGCGCAGATATGATCATGGTCAAACCGGCGGCGACCTACCTCGACATCATCAGTGCTGTGCGTGCAACGGTGGAGGTGCCGGTTGCCGCATACCACGTCAGCGGCGAATACGCGATGATTCATGCAGCAGCTGAACGCGGTTGGCTCGATTTGCGTGCGAGCGCAATGGAATCGCTCATTGCCATCAAACGCGCCGGTGCAGACATCATCATCACCTACTTCGCCAAAGATGTTGCGCAGTGGCTACGCGAAGGGAACGACTAACATGCAGACAACCAGTCGATTCCTCCGTGCCTGTAACGGGTTACCCGTCGACCGCACCCCGATTTGGTTGATGCGTCAAGCCGGACGCTACATGGCCGAATATCGGGCCCTGCGTGAACAGCATTCTATCCTCGACATCATCGAGTCAGCCGAACTTTCATGCGCGGTCACCATGCAGCCCATTGATGCGTTCGACCTTGACGCCGCGATTATTTTTGCCGATATTCTGCCCCCACTCAAAGCAATTGGCTTCGACTTGGCATACATAAAAGGCGAGGGTCCAATCATCCACAATCCCATTCGATGCATGCAAGATATCCGCAACCTGCGCTCTGCAGACCCTGAGGAGGCACACGCGTCCACACTCGCAGCGATCAAAATGGTCAACACGCAGCTCGCCCCACGGCACATTCCGCTCATTGGATTTGCCGGCGCACCGTTTACATTGGCGAGTTATGCCATCGAAGGTGAGGGCGGCACACAGCGCATCCTGCTCAAAAAAATGATGTATAACGAGCCAGCCATGTGGGCCGCCTTGATGACCATGTTGGCAGAATTATCAGGTAATTATCTGTGCGCCCAAGCAGCTGCGGGTGCGCAGGTCCTGCAGGTGTTCGACAGCTGGGTGGGAGAGCTCAGCCCCGTTGACTACCGCCGTTTTGTGGAGCCCTACACGCGCCAAACGATTAACATTGCCCGCAGCGCCGGTGTGCCCATCATTCACTTTGGCACAGGCACAGCTGGTTTGCTCCCTGATATTGCACGCACCGGCGCAGATATCATTGGCATCGACTGGCGCATCGATATGCACCACGCCGCAAGAATTCTGGGGCCGCAATACATCTTGCAAGGTAACCTCGACCCGGCGTTGTTATTTGCACCATGGGAGATCATTGAACCGGCCGTGCGCGCTATTATCGATGACATGGGGTACAACCCACGCCATATCTTTAATCTGGGCCACGGCATCCTCCCTGGTACTCCCATCGATACGGTGGCCCGCTTGGTCGACTTTGTGCACAGTTATTCAGAGCGCTATCATGGCTAGCACGCACACTGTACACATCATCGGCGCGGGTATTACGGGACTCGCCTGTGCGTGGTACCTCGAACGGCTTGCCGCGGCGCATCAAACGTCGCTTTCGGTCGTTATCATCGAAGCATCTGCGCGTATCGGTGGCAAAATCGGCACACAAACAATTGCGACATCAGATGGCGCTGTTCTCATCGAATCAGGTCCTGATGCGATGCTGCATACCAAACCATGGGCGGTTGACCTCGCGGAAGCGCTCGGCATTGACGACACGTTCATCACCACCAACCCCGACCGTCGGCGCTTGTCCCTCTGGAACGGGGACCGCCTTGTCCCCATGCCCACAGGGATGCATCTCATCGTGCCATTGCGCCTCTGGCCTTTTCTGACGTCGCCCATCATGAGTCTGCGTGGCAAACTGCGCAACCTCATTGAACCCTGGATACCCGGCAAAAGCGCACCAGGCGACGAGAGTATGGCACATTTTGTGCGGCGCCGCTTTGGTGCTGAAACACTCGACGTCCTCGGGATTCCGCTCATGGCAGGCATCTACAGTGCCGACGCCGAGCACCTCAGTATGCAGGCAACCTTCCCACAATTCCTTCACCTCGAACAACGCCACGGCAACCTCTCACCTGCACTTCGCAACGCGACGCCTCCGACAGCAACCAGTGCCAAAAGCCCCTTCTACAGTTTCACCACTGGCATGCAAACGATGGTTGATGCACTGCAACAACAGCTCCGTGCCGTCATTCGCCTGCACACGCATGTAGAGCGCATTCGCGCATCTGACGCAAATGTCACGCTGACGATTGGCACCGAGGAGGCCACCAGCGATGCTGTTGTCGTGACCATACCAGCCAATCGGGCGGCACTGATTTTTGCCGATGCCCATCCAGACATTGCACAGTTGCTCGACCGCATCACCTACCAAGACAGTGGGACGATTTCGCTCGTCTATGCAACATCTGCACACCTCGATGAATTCCCAGGATATGGTGTACTAATCCCCAAACGTCATGGTATCCCATTCAGTGCGATCACCATTTCGACCATCAAATTCACCCATCGTGCACCAGCACCGATGCATGTTGTGCGCCTGTTTTTTGGGTCTGGTGCGTTGTTTTCCTGTACCGACGAAGTTGTAGTAGCCCAGGCGAGCGCCGCCGTCGCAACGATTTTGGGGATTCACGACGTACCCACCAAAACCCAGGTAGTGCGTTGGCCGCATGGTGCGCCACAATACCCGGTGGGTCATCTCGCCAGCTGTCAAACCATCCGTGACACGGCGCCGCCGAGAGTTTTTTTTGCAGGTAGTTCGTTCGACGGCGTCGGCATCCCTGACTGCGTCCGTCAAGCACAGACTACTGCTCAAGCGGTGTTTGCGTCTTTGCCGAAAGAAAGATTTACATGAACACGAACCAATCCCACGCTGCCTTCCGCCGCGCCCAAGCAGTCATCCCCGGCGGCGTCAATAGTCCCGTCCGCGCCTTCGGCGGGGTCGGTGGGACGCCGCTCCATATTGCCCGTGGTGCAGGGCCATACCTCTATGACGTGGACGAAAACCGCTTCATCGATTACATCCAATCCTGGGGACCACTGATCCTCGGCCACGCCCATCCCGACGTCGTCGCAGCCCTCTCAGACGCCGCACAGCGCGGCACCAGCTACGGCGCACCGTGTGTCGGCGAAACAGAATTGGCCGAGCTCATCATCGCGCTAGTTCCATCCATCGAGATGATCCGCTTTGTCAATAGTGGCACCGAAGCCTGTATGAGTGCGTTGCGGCTGGCGCGTGCCTACACCGGTCGTGACCTCATCATCAAGTTTGCTGGCAATTACCACGGGCACGCCGACCAGTTGCTTGTGCATGCCGGCAGTGGTGTCGCCACGCTCGCGCTCCCTGATTCTGCAGGTGTTCCTTCTGCTACTTCTGCCCAAACCATTGTGGTGCCCTACAACGACCATGCGGCGTTGTCCGAGGCGTTCGCAACCCACCGTGATAGTATCGCCGGCGTGATTGTCGAACCCATTGGGGCAAACATGGGATTTGTCTTGCCCGAAAACAACTTTCTACAGCACATTCAAACCCTCTGCCGTGCCAACGGGGCTTTGTTCATCCTCGACGAGGTTATGACGGGATTTCGTGTGGCGCTGGGCGGCGCGCAAGCGCTGTGGGGACTCGATCCCGATATCACCTGTCTGGGCAAAGTCATCGGTGGCGGTCTACCTGTCGGTGCTTATGCTGGCAAACGGGACATCATGCAGCATGTCGCGCCGCTCGGGACCATGTACCAAGCGGGCACGTTGTCCGGCAATCCGTTGGCAATGGCTGCTGGTCTGACCACACTGCGACTCATCCAGCAACCTGGCGTCTTTGCCGCCATCTGCAGGCAGACGGCACGCCTCGTCGACGGCTGGTCTACGGTCCTCAGCAGACAG
>JBFYTT010000173.1:0-3247 GCA_041300425.1 Roseiflexaceae bacterium | reverse complement strand
CCATAGGGGAGCGCGGTGTTGTCGGCGACGTCGATGCGCACGTAGGCAGGCAGGCGCTCACGTGCCACTGCGAGCATTGCCGGGGCACGGTCGCAGATTGTCAACGACCGACATGTATCTGCCATCAGGGCTGCCACACGACCAGTCCCGCTCCCCATGTCGAGGATTCGGGCTCGGCTGAGGTCGGCGTTGACACGGATATAGCGGCCCAGATTGCCCTGATAGTCCTCGCAGCTGACCAACTGGTCATAGGCTCGGGCGTGTTCGACATCGGCGTAGATGTCACGGAAATCAGTCATCGTCGTCCTCATCGTCATCGTCTTCGTCGCCATACACCCACGCATCGTCTTCTTCGTCGTACTCGGCGTCGTCTTCATCGTCTTCGTCGGGTTCGGGGAGCACGAGGTTGGATGTGTCGATGGTGATACCCAGCTCGGCCAGGATCTGCACCACAAAGATTGCATGTGCCATGGGGAAGGTCCACACACGGGCGTTGCTATCAGCCAGGGCACACTTGCGCAGCAGGCGCTCGTAGGCATCGGGCAAGGCCGGCAGCGTGAGGGTGACGACGTCTTGGTCAACGCTGGTGCGGAGCACGGGGGCTTCGTATTGTGCTTGGGCAAATCCGTGCAGGAGGGCCGATTGCTCGCTGAGTGGGTGGGTCCATTGCAGCTGCCGGCCGCCCATGCGACAGACATGCCACTCGGTCATCCCGCGGCTGCGGCGGATCCGGATAATCCAACCCAGGCGCATGATGACGCCAGGCACTCCCTCGTAGGTGTAGGGTTCGCATGGGGTGATGGTGTACGTCGTCGGGTCGAAGTAACTGTACCGGTCGGTGGTGTTGTGTTGTGGGTGAAAAACCTCGTCGCCGATTGGGAACGCCATCGGCAGGTGCGGCAGCTTTTCGATCATCTGCTCGAGGGCAAAGACCACCAACCCGCGCTCGGCGATACGAGCCAACATGCCGTTGCGGCGCCACGACGTGAGGGTGAACCGATTGCCCACGAGATCGCCCTCGCCACGCAAAAACGGTGTCACACGCACGTCGTTGATGATGAAGTGGTTGGGCGTTATCTCTTCGATGGCGTACTTTGAAGCTTTATTCACCTTCATTGATGCGTTCGCCGATGAGATCACAACGTTCGGCATCGAGCTCGCCCTTGCCGCAGGCGACGAGCAGGTCGTGCCGTTGCTGGGCCATCTCGATGAGGTGGGCACGTTCGTGCTGGACCATCCAGTTGCCTTGATGGAGCAAGTTGACATGGCCGTACGACACATGATCGGCACCGCGATGCCAAGCGGCGCTGGTCAACCCGCGCAAAATCATCAAGCATTCGTGGCGTGAATCGTGGAACGCCTGCAGAATTGCGCGGATGTCGCGGTTACGGTAGTGCGCTGCAGCCTGCAATTTGGGTGGATGTGCCGACGAAAGCTGCGGATTATTGGTATCGAGGATGAGCGTGGCGCGCTCGCAGAAGACAAAATTCATATCGTTGAGATGGCCGAGTACCTCTTTGAGTGAGGGTTCTTTGGCTGGGCCGAGGCACGCCAGAATTGAATCGTCGACATCGCTGAACATCGCGCGCAATGTCGCTTCGGTGTGTTCGAGGGCGTGCATGATGGCATGCGGTCCGAGTGTGCCCATGGCTTCGATGGCCAAAAAGCGTTTGTGCGCCTCGGGTACTGCACCACATTCGGGGCACGCACCGATGAGTTCACCTTCGCGGGTTTCGCCGCAGGTGACGCAGACGTACAAATCACCCAGTTCGGTCGCGTTCATGTCGCGCTTTTCTGCGATTGCATGCGCAGCTCGACCCAGCAAATCGCGTGAGCGATCGGATGTACCGGTAATGCGCTCCATTTCGACCTGGATCGGGACAATTCCATTGAGCGCGCAGTCGACATTGTGCGCAGTGGTGCCGACACCACGTGTCGCCGCGAAGGCGCGTTCGGCGCGGGCACCGCGGGCGGTGCACAGTGCATCGAACAGACGCGCAATATTGAAGCGCCGTTCCTTTCGGGCTTGATTGGCCCATGTACGGTAGGCGACCTGTCCCATGCTTGCACTCGTAAAGAGTTGATGTAACTCTTGTTCGGACGTATTCATTGCATTCCTCTGACGAAACGAATTCGTCATTCAATTCGTGCGAAACCATCGCATCGTTGCGCCATCATACTATAATCACATTATGGTGTTCTGTGAATAGTCAATGTGAAGCAAATTAGGATATCTGTGCAAACTGCACTCGTGCATGATTATCTCAACCAATACGGCGGTGCCGAGCGCGTCCTCGAAGCGCTCCACGACATCTACCCCCACGCACCGGTGTATACGTCGATTTTGGATCCAGTCGCGATGCCCCTGCACATGCAGTCGTGGGACATTCGCACCAGCTGGATGCAGCACCTGCCTGCCTGGCGGCGCTACTTCCGTCACTACTTTATGCTGTACCCACGGGCTTTCGAGTCGTTTGACATGCGCCCGTACAACCTCATCATCAGCAGTAGCAGCGCGTATGGCAAAGGCATCATCCCGCCACCGGGTGCGACACACATCTGCTATTGCCATACCCCTATGCGCTTTGCCTGGCAAACCGATGCCTACGTCGCCCGTGAGCGCATCGGCGGCATGCGTCGGCGCATCATGCAACCGATGCTGGCAGCACTGCGTGCGTGGGATGTGGCCAGCTCGGCGCGGGTGACCCACTTCATTGCGAATTCGAAGGTCGTCGCCGAGCGCATCAACACCCACTACGGCCGCAGTGCGACGATTATCCCCCCGCCGGTCGACCTCGCGCCGTTTCAGCCCCGTCCCGCCGGCGACTATTATCTGACCGGCGGCCGGTTGGTGCCCTACAAGCGCATCGATCTGGCCATCCAGGCGTGTACTGCGCTCAACCTGCCGCTGGTGGTGTTTGGGGATGGGCGTGACAAAACCGAACTGATGGCTATGGCCGGTCCGACGGTTCGCTTCGTGGGGCGCATCAGCGAGCAGGAACGTCTCGATTTGTATGCGGGCTGTAAAGCATTTTTGTTCCCGGGTGAAGAAGACTTCGGCATCACCCCGCTCGAAGCCATGGCAGCCGGTCGGCCGGTCATCGCATATCGTGGCGGCGGTGCCCTCGATACGGTCATCGACGGTCACACGGGTTTGTTCTTTGCTGCCCAAGAACCAGCAGCGCTCCAAGACGCACTGACCCGCGCCGCCGCCATCGACTGGGACGCGCAGGCGTTACGCACACAT
>JBFYTT010000169.1:0-7424 GCA_041300425.1 Roseiflexaceae bacterium | reverse complement strand
GTGTGTGGGGTAGGTGTTTGAGCCACCAGATATGATGTGCGCGCATGTCACCATTACCCCACTCTGCGGCCGTCACCAAGCGCGCAGGAGCACCGGCAGTGGCCGGATAATCAAGCCAGCGGTCGCACGTCGACCAGACCGGCTGCGTACGCCCCCATTCGTAGTCACGGGTACTGTTGGGTGCGAAATGGACATTCCCGCACGCTGCAGCCCCAGGCGATGTCTGGTCGTAGCGGATGAACTCGTGCCAGAGGTTGGGTGCACGGCGCTTATCTGCGTAGGTGTGCGTCATAATCGATTCTACCCGATGGCCGAAGTTTTCGAGCATACAGCCGACATCACGCTCGTAATTAAAGCCCATCATGACGAAATTACGTACCGCATCGGGGCGCACCAACGGCGGTGCATTGCACCAGAACGCGGTAGGTCCGATCATGCGTGATTCGTATTCGCCTGCATAGGGGAACGAAAAAACCCAGACTTCGTCGAATTCATCGCGTGCCAAGCGCGCAATCAAATCGAACTCCGCCAGTCGCCGATCATAATCAACGCCGTCAGGGTGATGCATCGCGCGCGCCGCCCACTGGCGCACAAAGGACTCGCTGGTATAACGGAACCCGTCTTCTTTGACCGGGAACCACGGTGCATCGAATGCTTTGACAATGTGGTATTCGACCAATCCGTGGCTTGCCAGACGTATGTCGGCAATATACTGCTTTGCCAATACATACGGGTCGTTCCAGCCCATGTATGCATGCAAGCGCTGCGTACCAGCCACAACCCATGGATCGTGGGTAATCATCAGGACACGCGGGCGAAAACGCACTGGCATCTGTATTCCTTTTGAAACCACAAGAAAAAGCACCGCTTCTGTAGCACTTCTCCATTGTAATGCGTTCACTATCTGGTATACTGCAAAAAGACACGATTTCGCGATAACACTCTCCATCGCATCCCGTATGCTTGTGAGCAACGTATACGGTTCCTCAGCTCGCCAACACGCCACCTGCACCCCACTCTCCACACCCCAGGTGACTCTCGTAGCTGTCGGGACCAATCTATACGGACACCATCGGCATGTGCATTGGTATGTGCTCATTCCAATCGAAAACAAGGAGCCTGGTGTGCCACGTATCCGCAGTAAACTCCCAACGACTACTCCGCCAGCTGCAGTCGAGCAACCGACGCCTGCCGAGGTCGAATACGAGACGCCTAAACAGGCGGCAGTACGCTCTATACCCGTACCAACACCGCAGCCGGTAGCGACACCTGCCGTCAGCATGGATCCCCGGCCAGCCCTCCAAATCGAATTCGAAGGCTTGACCATCCAAGAGTTACGCGAGATGGCCAAGTCGACCGGTGTGCATTTTTCGGCGCATCACAAAAAACACGATCTGATAAAGCTCTTGCTCCAGACGCCGACACCTCCGGTCGAAGAACCAGCGGTGGCCAATTTGACAAGCGAAGGTGTTCTTGACATCGTCCAAGACGGTTTCGGCTTCTTACGCGGCGATCGCATGCTTGCCAGTCCCAACGATGTGTATGTGTCGCAATCGCAGATTCGGCGCTTCATGTTGCGCACCGGCGACAAAATCGTCGGCACTGTGCGCCCACCCAAAGACAACGAGCGCTATTTATCGCTGTTACGCGTCGAACAGATAAACGGATTGGACCCCGATGTAGCGCGTAAGCGTCCTTCTGCAGAGCAGTTGGTCCCGATTTTTCCCAATCAACAAATCAAACTCGAAACAGAGCCGAACATCTTGTCGACCCGCCTGGTCGATCTCGTGGCACCGATTGGCCGCGGTCAACGTGGCTTGATTGTGTCGCCCCCCAAAGCCGGCAAAACATTGCTCCTCAAGACCATCGCAAATGGCATCGCCATTAATCATCCCGACATCCATTTGATGGTGTTGTTGATTGGTGAACGTCCCGAAGAAGTCACCGACATGCGTCGCTCTGTCCAAGGCGAAGTCATTTCGAGTACGTTCGATGAGCCGGTCGAAGACCACGTCAAAGTCGCCGAAATGACGCTCGAACGAGCAAAGCGCCTTGTCGAAATTGGTCAAGACGTTGTCATCCTGATGGACTCGATTACGCGCCTTGCACGTGCCTATAATCTCGAAATACCGCCGAGCGGTCGAACCTTGTCCGGCGGTATCGATCCGGTCGCACTCTACCCACCCAAACGATTCTTTGGTGCTGCCCGCAACATCGAAAACGGCGGCTCATTGACCATCATAGCCACCTGTCTTGTCGACACCGGTAGCCGTATGGACGATGTCATTTACGAAGAATTCAAAGGCACCGGCAACATGGAGCTGCATCTCGACCGTAAGCTGGCCGAAAAGCGGGTGTTCCCTGCAATCGACATCACCCGGAGCGGCACGCGCCGCGAAGAACTCCTGCTGGGTACCGAAGTCATCAAGCAGGTATGGACGATGCGCCGTATGGTCACTATGTTGGGCGAAAACGAAGGAACCGAGCTCGTCTTGGCACGCATGTCCAAAACACGGACAAATGCAGACTTCCTGATTTCTCTCAGCAAACCGAGTTAATTGTTTACTTCGATGTACACACATACACCGACGCATATCGCTTGTGGAGCACTGCGCTGGTCGACGATGTACAACACTGGTGGGTTATGACGTTCCTGCGCCGGTTTGAATCATTTATGGAGCACCTCCTCGAGACGTCGGTGTCGCGCTACCTGAAACGCCCCGTCGACCAAGCAACCCTCGAACGGCGACTCCAGCGCACCATGGAGGCGAACCAAATCGACGTTCGCCGTCAGATATATGTGCCGTATCGGTACCAGGCCGCAGTGCACCCAGCAGACTACACCATACTGCTGCGGAAACACCCCATGCTTGATTATGATTTGACCATGTACCTGACGCGCCTCGCCCAGGAACGTGGCTTTGCAACCGTCAAAGCAATCGAAGTAATCATCAGCGCTGACCCCAAGGTCCAACGCAGTACCATTGCCCTCGATAGCGAAGCGGGCTCGTACAGCGCAAGCGACATGACCGAAGCTGCCACCGCACTCACAGGAGAACCTGTAGCGGAGCGATCCACGTTGGTCGACACGACGCCCGAACGCTACCCCATCAATGCACAATATGCACTCACGGTAACCATTAACGGCGAAGTGCATTCTATCCCCATTCTCCAGACCGAAATCACGATTGGCCGTAGCACCAAAAACCATGTCGTATTGCCCGATCAGCTCGTGTCGCGGCAACACGCACGCATCAACTATAGTGGGCGGCGCTTCGTGTTTACCGATTTGGGCACGCGGAACGGGTCTCGCATCAATGGCACCATCATCCGCAACAGTAGCATGCCGATTGCCATCAACACCGACAGCATCTCGATTGGGAACTACATCATCACGCTGACGATTGCGCACTCCGATGAATGAACTAGCCAATGCATCTATCGAACTCATCATCTGGGTACTCAGATTGGCCCTCGTCGGGCTGATTTATGTGTTTGTGTGGCGGATTTTTCGTGCCGTCATCCGTGGCGACCAAAACTTGCCGGCATTCGCGGGCACAACGGTGTTTCTTGTCGTCCAACGCGCCGGGTCGACGCTGTTGCAACGCAACAAAGTTTTTGAAGTCTACGACAACACGGTGATTGGTCGGAGCGCGGACTGCACCATCCAAATACCCGACAAATTGATATCCGATCGCCATTGCGTCATCAACAGCCAAGATGATGCGTGGTACATCCGCGACCTCGGCAGCACCAACAAGACCTATATCAACCAACTGCAAGTGGTGACACCGGTGCAAATCGAAGACGGTGATATCATCACCGTCGGCCAAGTCGAACTCAGATTACAAATGAACATGGATGCAGCATGACGATTGGTGCTTTCTGTGTCACCAGACGCTACGAATCACGGCTCTGGGGCGGGACCCAAATGGCCAGCTGGCTGGGAGTCGCAGATGCACCTGCGGATTTCGCCGAATCCTGGCAAGTCTACAACGACAATACCATCACCACCGGGCAATACCGCGGGCTGACCCTACGGGAGCTGGTCGCACGCCACCAAGCAGCACTGGTCGGTGCACGTTCGTACGAGCGCTATGGGGACGACTTTCCTCTGCTTGCCAAGTTTATCGATGCCGGCCAAGCATTGTCCGTACAAGTCCATCCGGACGATACGTATGCCCACACCCACGAAGCGCATACGGGATTTCATGGCAAAACCGAGGCCTGGTACATCATCGGGGCACAACCGAACAGCGATGTCATACATGGACTCAACGCACCACTCACCCGTACCGCGTATGCGTCTGCGATTGCCGACGGCACGCTGACTGCACTCCTGCGCCACGTGCCTATCCAACCTGGGGATACGATTGATGTCCCTGCTGGTACCATCCACGCGATCAACGCAGGGGTCTTTCTGTTCGAAATCCAGCAGACATCAGACTTGACGTACCGTGTCTATGACTATCTGCGCCGCGACGACCAAGGGAACCTGCGTACGCTGCACATCCCACAAGCACTCGCAGTGTCACACCTCGGCAACAGCGGTGCTGCGCACAGTACCCCTGTGGTGTTGGGCGTCGGACACGAAGAACTGGTCCGTTCTGCGTATTTTGTGATGGAACGCATAACGACTGCGCACACCCAGCAGTGGACGCGTAACGCAGACTCGTTCGAGATTCTCACCCTCATCGATGGGGCATGCGTACTCAGCGACGCACACGGCGCCCACCCGTTACAACGCGGCGACAGTATCATCATCCCTGCAGACAGCCCACCATACCAAATCGCCCCGACAAACAGTGCCACCTGGTTACGCTGCTGGGTACCTGACGCCTAGTGCGCGAGGGTGTTGTGGATGTCGGCGTAGACGCTGGCGAGCTCGTCATCGATTGACGCAATGGTTTTGGCTGCTTCATCGAGCCGGGTTACCTCACTCGCCACGAGCCGTGTGTATGGACCGAGTGCGTCACGCACCCGTGCGTCCATGCGTGTGAGTTCCTGATCAAATTGCGTATCGATTCGTTCCATCAACTGTTGGCGGACCGTCGCGAGCCGTTGATGGAGATTTTTTTTGAGGGCCGTCCGCCGTGCTGGGATAATGTACAAGCCCCCCAATGCAATCACACTCGCAGCCACCACCCCGGTTGTATCAAAGACTGCACCCTTGAGGAGGGTCGCTATCAACGCACCCAATCCAATCGCCCCGACCTGGACCAGTGCGGTCGTTGTAACGGCGTTTTTGAGGTCTGCCGAGATTTTGGCTGCTTCGGCGCTACGGTCATACGACGCCACAATGGTACCAGCCGCATCGACCATGTCACGAATGAGACTCTGCCGATTGTATTGAAATACCGTCATGCCCTCACCGATGACATCGGCCTGCGGCCGACTCTGCCGCCTGATGTAGTCACTGACCCCTTGCCAGAGTTGGACGTTGCGTTCTATCATCCAGTCAACCAGTGCTTGCGCACGGGTGTCGATTTGGGTGGCCAAATCGGCTGCGACCTCTCGCTCAAACGCCTGTTGGAGCACATCCCCACGTAACAACCGATGCAAGTTCAGCAAGCGGATGTGCTCGTCAAAAAACGCCATGCCGCGCAATTCGGCATCACTCAACGCCTCGGCGAGGCTAGCCCGATGCCCACCGATATCACGGCGCATATCCACAAAAAACTGCTCGCGTTGCCGTTCGAGGTGCGCGACCACCTGTACATCCTCATCGACCACTGCACGCTGAGTTGCCAGTTGCTGGCGCATCACCAAGATGGTCTGTGCAACCACGCCCAACGGCGAAGCGAGACGGATTTCGAGCCGCGTCCGATCATCGAGCTGCTCGTTGAGGTATGTTTGGAGTGCAGCCATACCCGATCCCTCTCTGAGAGTGGGGTCTTCGCTACGCGCGTTGCGCGCCGATACGGACAGTATCAGCGGGCTTTCTCCAAACAGCTGCGTGGCCTGTGTACGCACAAATGCTTCGACATCGGAGCGCTCTGTCGGTGTGAGGAGATCGATTTTGTTGATGACCATCACCACCTGCCGGCGCCACTCATGGAGCATGGCCAGGAACGCCCGCTCAGTCTCGCTAAATGGTCGATCTGCCGACGTCGCAAACAACACCACATCGGCACGCGGCACAATGTCGCGGGTCAGTGCTTCGTGGTGGCGCAACACCGCATTGGTACCCGGAGTATCGACAATCGACAGCCGTTGGAGCAACGGGACCGGCAATGCACGCACAACCCAACCCGGCCGTTGCGACAGTGCGAGTGCCTCGGGCGCATAACGCAGCACCGTGACCGCATCGGTCGTCGGTGTCGCCCCTTCGGGCATAACGGTGCTCCCGAGTATTGCATTGATGAGGCTCGATTTGCCTGCATTGAATTCGCCTGCCACAACCACCAAAAACGGGTCTTCGAGATGATCGCGGGTCTGCGCCACCACCTGCCGTGCGGGTGCATCGACACGACCAGACGTCAACTCGTCGACGAGTCTGAGGGTCGCCTCGAGCAGTTGCATACTGCGCATCCGGATGCGTACGATGGATTCAGACATGGGCTTTCCCTTTCTCACCCTCGTGTGCCTGTGGTTATGCACCGATGAAGCGCACAAACCAGGCAATGGTCCGTTGCATGTGGTCGATTTTGTGGAGCGGTTCGCCGCTGCGTGTGAGTTCGTGCCCTTCACGGGGGTAGCGCACAAACTCGACCGTACGACCCAGACGCCGCAATATCGTATAGAGTTGCTCTGCCTCGCCGATTGGTACGCGGTAGTCTTGTTCGCTGTGGATAATCAGCAACGGTGCTGTCATCTGTGCCGCCGCCGCAATGGGCGATTTGTCCCACAACGCGTGCGCATCGCGCCACGGCAACATGTCAAATGAATACTCGACGAGTTCGTAGGCGTCACTCATACTATGCTGTGTGAGCAAATTATAGACGCCCCGGACCGCTACGGCGGCGGCAAAGCGCGTGCTGTGCCCAATCAGCCACGTCGTCATGAAGCCGCCGTATGAGCCGCCAGTCACGCCGATACGTGCAGGGTCAATGGCTGCCCCCGTTGCCAACACAGCGTCGATACCCGCTTCGAAATCTTGCTGGTCGGCACTCCCCCAATTGCCCTTGGTAGCAGCCTGAAACGCCGCGCCGTAGCCCTCGGAACCGCGTGGATTACAAAAGAACACATAAAATCCTGCCCCAGCGGTCGCCTGCCATTCGAGCCACATCGAACGCGTGCCGGGGCTCCACATTGCGTGCGGTCCGCCATGAATGTGCATAACCAAGCCCGCCGACCCGTCAACCGGCGTCGCAGGCGCCAATAACCACCCTTGCACCCGTTGTCCATCTGGCGCGGTGTACCACAGCTCTTGGAATGGGACCGTGTGACGATTACTGTGCCAATCTGCTGCCCATGGGCTGATG
>JBFYTT010000142.1:0-5263 GCA_041300425.1 Roseiflexaceae bacterium | reverse complement strand
TATCATCGATGGCATGACCGGCCTCCTCGCCACGACGGTGGATGCATTTGTCGCGGCAGCAGACAGACTCACCGGCGATGGCGCACTCGCGGCACAGCTCCGCGCCAACAGTCTGCAGCATGCACGCCGAACCTACGCCCAAGATGTCGTCATCGCACGCATGTTGGCGCACTATGATGCCATCGGAGCACAATCATGAGTGCACCCATCCGCGTTGCCATGTTGGCCCGTGTCGTCTACCCGCTGCACGGCTATGGCGGTATCGAGCGCCATGTCTACCACTTGACAACCCACCTCGCCCGCCTCGGGGTAGATGTCACTCTGTACGTCCAGCAGAGTGACGATGCAGCGGGACTGGCCCACTTGCGCACCCAGATGCGGGTCGAGACCATGCGCTACGATTATACGAGTCCATTTTTGCGCCCCAACTCTATCGTCGGGCGGCAACTCAACTACCCGCGCTACACCCTCGCCCAAGGAGCGCTGGTGGGGCAGCAGGTGGCATCTGGTGCGTATGACATTGTGCACACGCAAGGACTGTGCGCCTATGGGTATGCCGTCGCGCGTGCAGCAGATGCGCGTCTGCGGGCGGTGCCGTTTTTTGCGAATCCGCATGGGCTCGAAGAATATCGCACCCCTGATTGGCGCAAACGGCTGGCGTACATCCCGTTCCGCGCGATGTACAGCCACGGCCATCGCCAGGCAGATTACACCATCGCCACCGACGCATGTACCGCGCCTGATCTGCCGATCTATTTGGGCGTCGATGCTGCCAAGGTCGTGGTCATCCCTAGTGCGATTGATAGTAGCGAAAACCTGGCCCCAGTGACCCCGACGCAGACCCATGCGATGCGCACCAAATACGCCCCACACGACGATATAGTGATGCTCAGCGTCAGTCGCCTCGAGCGCAACAAAGGCTACCATCTGTACGCAGATGCGCTGGCGCGCGCCGCCCGCACTGGTCTATTGCCTGAGCGCTGGCGCTGGATATTAGTCGGCAGCGGCAAAGAACGCAACGCGCTCGAGGCACAGGTACAGCACCTCGGCATCGCCGCACACGTCACATTTGCAGGCCGTGTCGACGACGACGACCTGCAGAATCTCTATTCAGCAGCCGATATGTTTGTGCACCCGACGCTCTACGAAGGCTCGTCACTGGTGACCCTCGAGGCGATGATTCACCGCTTGCCTGTATTGGCTACAGTTGCAGGTGGAATCCCCGACAAAGTCTTTACAGGCGTCAATGGTATACTCGTCACACCAGGGAGTGCTGATGCGCTGTATACCGGACTGCGCGATATGCTGGTTGCCCACCCGCGATGGCCCGAGTGGGGTGCGGCGGGTGCTGCGATTGTCGTACAGACCTTTGATTGGCCTGTGGTCGCGCGCCAGAATCTCGCAGTCTACACCCAGGCGCTTGACGCACGCACACGCCCGTAGGAGGCTCTCATGCATGTCATGCCCCTGCACCTGTCGATAGGGATCGACGAACACAATGCGTTTGTGCTGTATGCGTTCTGTGAAGCCCAGAATCTCGTTTTGCCCATCCAAATTCCGGAGCACTTGCTCGCTATCGGCACCCGACTGCTCGGGTCGGCGACTCCGGTCTATTATGACGACCCACACGAACTCGGGCGTGAACTGGGCGCAGTCCTGTACCCGACCGAAGTCCAAGACCTCCTGCAACGTGCCGCCGCTGGTGCCCTCCGAAGCAAACGACGCGTGCAGATCCTGCTCCAAATTGCCGTGCCCGAACTCGCGGCATTACCCTGGGAGTGGGCCACGATTACTGCCAGCCAACCATGGGCACCGGCACGGTCCGACGAATTCCCGGTGGTGCGTCATTCTGCCGTCGTCAGCCCTGCGCCGACCATCGCAATCGAAGGTCCCTTACGGCTGCTGGTCTGCGTCGGCGAAGCCGATGCTGATGCGCTCCAGCTGTTGCATTCGTTGTTGTCAGTCGAGATAACGCAGCAACGTATCAGCATTGATATCGTCGTCGTCTCTACCAGCACCGACATCGACGTGGCGCTCCGGCGCAACCCTCCGCATATCATCCACTTCGTTGCGGGAGTCACGCTCGACGCTGACCAGGTCGTCACCATGCACTACGACGCACCCATCGACATCGATGAACTCCAAGATCTCTTGCAGCACTATCCCACCATCGGGATGGTCGTGATTACTCCCGTCGGTCCACAGAGTGCCCAGCTATTGGCATTCCCACAGATCTGCGCAGCGTTGTTGCTCAATCGGACGCTGGTGACCGCGATCGCGTTCGGTGGTATGTGTCGTGCCGATGTCATTACCCGCTACGCAGCGACGTGTTACAACGCCATCATCGACGGCATACCCATCGATCTCGCAGTCACCCGTGCCCGTCGGGTCCTCGGCACCATTGACATCGACCCGCTCTGGGGGTACCCCCAGCTCCGCATGGTGCCGGGCGCTGAGCACGTGTTTGCGTTCCCTCCGGTGCAAGCCCGGGCAGATTGGCTCCGATCGGCGGGGCTGGTGGTGCTTTTGATCTGTCTGCTGCTCACGGTGACCATCCTCGGCCGATTCCTCGGGGGCGGGACCCTGCCGCGCTTCATACAATCCATGTTCCCCTAATTCACTAGCACAGAGGCCGTCATGCACCCTTTTCGATCGCTCCCGTCCGTTGATGCCCTGGTGACGACCGTGGTGTCTTTGACGCCTGCACCTCGGAGCGTCGTGGTCAGCATTTGTCGAACCGTGCTCGCAGACATCCGCGCCCAGGGCGTTGTGCCAGATACCGCTACCTGCGTTGCGCGCGTCGTACAAGCGCTCGAACAATTGTGCACACCGACACTACGAACCGTACTCAACGGCACTGGTGTGCTCTTGCAGACCAATCTCGGGCGCGCGCCGCTGAGTGTTGCGGCTCGGACCGCGATGCAGGCTGCTGCAGGATCAGCATCTATCGAATACGATCTCGTGCGCGGTAGTCGCGGCGAACGTAACCGGCATCTGTCGCCGTTGTTGGCACATCTGACTGGCGCCGAGGGCGGCATAGCGGTCAACAATACCGCCGCTGCAGTGTTGTTGATCCTGACGGCATTGGGCGCAGGGCGCGAAGTCATTGTGTCGCGCGGCGAGGCGGTCGAAATCGGTGGTGGTTTTCGCATACCGGATGTGCTCCGCCAAAGCGGTGCCACCTTGGTAGAGGTCGGTACGACCAATCGGACCTATGTACGCGATTATGCAGATGCAATAACCGAACGCACCGCGATGATTTTGTGCGTCCACACCAGCAACTTCCGCCAACTCGGATTTGTACACACGCCCGACAAACGCGAATTGGCAGATCTGGCGCATCAGCATGGCATTTTGCTGGTCGATGACATCGGCAGCGGATCGCTCATCGATGTCACGTCGTATGGGTTGACCGCCGAACCGCGCGTGCCCGATACCGTTGCCGCGGGCGCCGACCTGGTCTGCTTCAGCGCAGACAAGCTCCTCGGCGGCCCGCAAGCGGGACTGATTGTCGGCAAAAACAGCGTCCTCCAACGTCTTGCCATACACCCGTTGATGCGGGCCCTGCGCCTCGACAAAATCGCCATTGCTGGCATTCATGCAACGTTGCTCGCCTATGTGATGCAGCACGCCGAAGCAGAAATCCCCATCTGGCAAATGATCAGCGCACCACTGAACTCCCTAGAACAGCGTGCGCAGATGCTCCAGCACCGTCTTGGTGCACCATGGCAGGTACGCTCCGCTACCAGCACCATCGGTGGCGGTGCGCTCCCTACCGACACGCTCCCGTCGTGGGCAATCGTGTTGCCCTGCGCGCATCCTGATGCGGTAGCAGCCCATGCGCGCCACCTGACCCCTGCGCTCATCGGGCGCGTCCAAGACGATGCATTTTGGATTGATATGCGCTCGATCCTCCCAGCAGACGACCCCCACGTATTCGACAGTTGCCGCCACCTTGCGCCTCCCACGGATGCTGTTCGTATTGACGCATCCTGACCACCAAAAAACGACCATGTGTAGTAAACACAGTGTTGATATGCTATAATTTCGAATAATTCTGTGATATGCGATGGTCATGAACATATTCTCGCGACCCTTCGGATGGTACTGGTACGCACTTCTGCTCACTTTGTGGCTGTGTAACTACGCAGTCGTACAGGGTGATGGTGGTGTCTGGCGGATCGATGCAACGAGTACCTCGATTACCAACTACAGCACGGCGGTCGGCCAACGCGAATATTCCGAATTCTTCGGTAGCACCCTATGGTTCCGTCACGTCAAACGCCTTGGTGCATTGCCCCTCCCCAATACCGTCGAACCGCGTGTCGTCGACATGCAAATCATCACGCGTGCCGAAGACCCGCCCGCCTCCATAACGCTCCGCTCGGCAACGCATACCATACCGCTGCCCACGACGCCTCATCTGTACCATATCCACCTGTTCATTCCTGCCGAGACGCAATATATCGTTGAGTGCAACAACAGCGATGTGAAGGTTGCCTATCTGCAGAATATATGCATGGCTTTTGTCAGCGCACGTGGTGAGCAGCCGCTCCAAGGACGCAGCGATGTCGATGCAGGCTACATACTGCCTATTATTGCCTGGATGGGGTTAGTCGTGGTTGCGTTGCACGCCAGCCGTGCCCCGAGCACAACGTCGTGGGTGCTGGTATCGGTGGCCGGGGCAATGGTCTTGATGCTCCTCGAAAAGTACAACCTCCAAATTGTCAGCTGGCGGTACGGAATCGTCAATCTGTTTGGCGCTGCCATGATACTGATCTGGGGGAGCGATCGTCTGCGCTTCCGCACGCGCCAAACATTGATCCTCTTGGTCATCGCTCTCGTTCTGAAGGTGTCCGGGGCGATCGCACCTGGTGCACCGTCGGTTGACGTGCCCGTCCATGCCCAACAGCTCGAGAATGTGATGCTGGGCAACCTCTACCTGCAGAATTCCGGCACACTCAACCCGGTCGCCGGTAACAAATTGATCACACAGACATACCCCTATCCACCCTCGATCTATCTGCTATTGGCGCCGATAGCCCTGTTATTCCAACCACCGTTCAGTCTCAATTCAGTCGTCAGCATGTCGACCATGCTCCTCGATGCACTCTTTGTGCTAGGGCTCATCTGGTTGGTGCACGCCAATCGACTCTCGCACCGAGTAGCGGTATTGACCAGTATGGTGTATCTGTTTTTTCCGCAATCATATGTCCTCCAAAACTACCCCAACACAGCCCAAGCACTGGCACAGGCTGCGGGC